>JBAZNZ010000019.1 GCA_041648975.1 Candidatus Omnitrophota bacterium
ATGTGGAGGAGGACAAAGGCAGTGACGAGATTGTAAGCATGGGGTTTGAAAAGGGGCTTGTAAACAAAGTACTGTCTATGGTAGATAAGAGCGAGTATAAGCGCAGACAGTCTCCGCCGGGAATCAAGATCACCCCTAAAGCTTTCGGCAAAGACCGCAGGATGCCGATAACAAATAAATACCGTTAGCGTATTTTCATGCATTATCTTGTTGAATTGATCTTGCTTTCATGTTAATATGCTAGAAATAGCGGGGCAGAGATAAAGAAGCTCGCCTGGCACCTTTAATGATGTAAGGTAGGCTTTTTTTTATTTTTTGTTACTAAATATATTGGGAAATCACGCAAAAGATGATGAACGAGGCTTGTCTTTTATCGGCTGTTTTTGTTCCTGTGGCCGGGGCGTTCTTAACGCCTCTTGCAGCCATGCTTTCGGCCAGGCTCAGGAACTACCTCTCATTAATATTCGTTTCCGTATCCCTATTCTGTTCTATCGCGATGATACCGGCCATCCTGGCCGGCAAAGCAATCACTATAAGCCTCCAACTCCCTATAGGATTTAATTTCATACTTAACGCGGACGGCCTGGCTGTCTTTATGGCCATAGTATCCTCGTTCATAGGGGCTATCATCGTTCTATATTCATTTGGATATATAAGCCATTACCCGAACCAGAACGAATACTACTTTATGGTAGTGCTCTTCCTGGGCTCAATGACGGGCCTCGTCTACTCGGCGAACCTGATACTTTTGTATATATTCTGGGAATTGACCGCCCTTACAAGCTGGAGGCTGATAGGATTTTTCAGGCAAAAACAGCACGTCCTGCGCGCGGATAAAGCTTTCCTGGTGACTGTATTCGGAGCGCTCGCGATGCTATTGGGCTTCATATTTATTTACCAGAAGACCGGCTCATTCGACCTGGCCGTCATTAAAAGCGCGTTAGGGACACTACCGCTGCCCGACATTGCCGTTGCGCTCATACTTATAGGTATACTCTCCAAATCTGCGACATTGCCGTTTCACACATGGCTGCCGGACGCCGGCGTAGCCCCATCCCCGGTAACGGCGCTTCTTCATGCCGCGGTCCTTGTCAAAATAGGCGTATATGTATACGCCAGGCTTTTCATAGCTACATTCGCCATCGGCGATATATGGCATACCATAGTGCCTGCCATAGCTGCGGCAAGCGCACTCGTTTCAGCAGGCGCAGCCCTGATCGAAACGGACATGAAGCGGATAATTGCGTATTCTACGGTCAGCCAGATCGCATTCATATTCCTGGGGTTTAGTGTCGGGAGCTCTATCGGAATAGCCGGGGCGCTCCTTTTCATACTGATGCACGGACTCGCCAAAGGAGGGTTATTCCTCTGCGCCGGTATCGTGGAGCAGAACGCGAAGACAAAAGATATAACAAAGATGGGCGGGTTGATGAGCACCATGCCCGTAACCGCGATCTCTTTTCTGGCCTGCTCTTTCTCTATTATGGGGTTGCCGCCGTTCGGAGGCTTCTTCAGCAAATACCTTGTATTCTCAGGTACGTTAGCATCAAGCCATAATTATATAGCAATGACATTTTTCGTAGGGGCTGTCCTGACAATACTTTATCTATTGAGGATATTCAACATGGTCTTTCTCGGCGAAAGCCGATTGGGAAGCGTAAGGGAAGGGTCGCGCATAATGGTTGTATCCGTCGCGGCTCTTGCAACGCTCTCGCTTCTGGCCGGTATTTACATAAAATACCCGTCCGACTTCGTGCAGATGACCGTAAAACAGATGCTGGGGATGTAGTTTATGGCAGACACTATATTATTGCCGATCCTGATACCGATAATAGCCGGGTTAATAGTCCTGGCAGTACCGGACAGGCTGCGGTGGGTGAAAGAAGCCATCGCTTTAATAGCCGCTTCGGCTAATCTGCTTACCACCATCTTGCTATTTAATGCTAACATGGCCTACATCGCTTCGTGGGCCGGTTTTGGTATAGAGTTCGCGTTAAGGCTTTACCACTTCAGCGCTTTTATCATCCTCGCTGCCGCCGCTTTCGGGTTCCTCGTGATCCTGTATTCAATGGCATTCCTGTCCGGCAAGAAGTACGCGAAACTATTCTACGCATACCTTTTAATAACGCTCGGCTTTATAGCAGGCGCCGTGTTGTCAGACCACCTGGTGTCCATGTTCTTCTTCTGGGAAGGTTCGCTTATCATGCTTTCCGTCTTGATAGCAATAGGGTCAAAGACGGCATTCAAGACCGCCATGAAGGCCTTCATAATACTCGGGATAAGCGACCTGGCCATGATGATCGGTATAGCGCTCTTCGGCCATCTATCGGGAACACTTATGATATCCGGCGCCAGGATACCGGCAACCGGGCTTGGCGGGGCGGCTTTCTTGTTATTGATGATTGGAGCGATATCAAAATCCGGGTCGATGCCTTTTCACAGCTGGATACCTGATGCTGCCATCGACGCGCCGCTGCCGTTCATGGCAGTAATACCCGCGGCTATCGAAAAACTTCTCGGCATATATTTCCTGACCAGGATATGCCTCGACATGTTCACGCTTGAGCCCAATTCATCCTTAAGTTATCTGCTTATGACGATAGGAGCCATTACCATAATACTGGCTGTAATGATGGCGCTCGTACAGAAAGATTACAAGAGGCTACTTTCATACCACGCTATAAGCCAGGTCGGTTATATGATATTGGGTATCGGCACCTTAGTGCCTGCGGGTATAATCGGCGGGCTCTTCCACATGTTGAACAATGCCATGTATAAAAGCTGCCTGTTCCTGACGGGAGGAGCGGTAGAAAAACAGGCGGGAACCACAGACCTTAATAAACTTGGGGGCATCTCGTCGAAGATGCCGATAACGTTCGCCTGTTATATAATAACAGCTCTTTCGATATCGGGCGTCCCGCCGTTCAACGGATTTTTTTCCAAAGAACTTGTTTATGACGGCGCGCTGGAGAGAGGCTGGATATTCTACGCAGCGGCCGCGATAGGGTCGTTCTTCACCGCGGCCTCGTTCCTGAAGCTGGGGCATGCCGCGTTCCTTAAAAGGCGGGGGGAAGCCGTAAAGAACGTCAAAGAAGCTCCGGTCGTAATGCTTGTTCCGATGGTGATTATCGCTCTCGGCTGCATACTATTCGGTGTCTGCAGTTATATACCGATAAATAACTTTATACAGCCTGTGCTCGGCGCGCATATGTCTGAAGGACATAATTTTTCTGCCTTCCCGGCAAACACGATGCTCGTTGTCATAACGATCATTGTCTTGATCGCTGCGTTGCTCAACCACATATACGGCGTCAAGAGATCCGGAAGCGGTTTGGGTGCAGTCGATCACATACACTATGCGCCCGTCCTTTCTACTATATACGATAAGGCGCAGAAGGGGTTGTTCGACCCTTATAATATGGGCGTTTGGGTTTCGAACATATTTTCCAGGGCGGCCGCGTTATGCGACTCCGGCATAGATTGGACATACAACATATTTACGGTAAGGACTGCCGACTCGATATCGGGACTAATAAGAAAGTCCCACGACGGGAATTTCGGTTCATACATAATATGGTCGCTATCGGCTACAGTAATCATCTTAATATTTTTCTTAATATAGGGGTTTGTGAATGGTCGCGCTTCTGATCTTAATACCGCTCATAGGAATAATAATCCTTAATATGCTGCCCAGGGAGACAGCCAAACGGACCGCATTCTGGTTCGCTATGGCGATATTCATGGCTCAGATATTTATTGCGCTTTCACAGCATACTCTCTTCTCCGGCCGCGAGGCTGTGGAGTTCTATCTTGTGCATGGCACTGCGCTTGCAATAGACTCTCTGGGCGTAATAATGCTGCTATCCATAGGAATAGTGGCTCTTCCAAGTCTTATTGTCGGACAATGCATGTTATCGGACAGGAACGAGCTATTCAGGTTCATCAACCTCCTGATAATCACTACCATAGGCATGACCGGAATAATCATCGTAAGGGACATATTTACCCTGTACGTATTCCTGGAGATAACGGCAGTCGCATCGTTCGTATTGATAGCATTCCGCAAGGACATAAACGGGTTGGAAGGAGCGTTTAAATACTTGATGCTTTCCGCTATCGCGACGGTCCTTATCCTGACCTCCATTGCGTTAATCCTCATATCATCATGCGGCACATCGTTCGCGGCGATCCATGAAGCATTGGCTCAATCCGGCTCCAATCCTTTGATCGTCTTCGCCATAGTTATATTTATCTGCGGCCTCCTGATCAAGGGAGGACTCGTGCCGTTCCACGGATGGCTTCCGGACGCGTATATGGCCGCGCCCGCGCCGGTATCCATTCTGCTGGGGGGCATAGTCACCAAAGCCGCCGGGATATACACCCTGATCAGGATGGCGGCGTCCGTATTCATATTTGACGAACGCATAAGAACGATGTTGATGCTCCTTGGTACTATCTCGATCCTGGCAGGCGCCTTTGCCGCTCTGGGGCAGAAAAATTTTAAACGCATGCTGGCCTATTCGAGCATAAGCCAGATAGGATATATAGTTTTAGGGTTCGGCACGGGAACTGCTCTCGGTATCGCCGGAGCCGTATTCCATCTATTCAACCACGCCATATTCAAATCGCTTCTATTCGTAAATGCAGCCGCAGTGGAAAAACAGGTCGGCACCAACGATATGCAAAAAATGGGAGGGCTCTCTTCCAGGATGCCTGTCACTGGAGCCACTTCTGTGATAGGTATGCTCTCTACATCCGGAATACCTCCGTTTGCCGGCTTCTGGTCAAAATTGATCATAATAATAGCGCTGTGGCAAAGCGCCTATTATTCATACGCGGCCATAGCTATTATGGCAAGCGTCGTGACGCTGGCCTACTTCCTGTATATGCAGAGGACCGTATTCTTTGGGGAGCTGGCGGTCGGGCTTGAAAACATTAAAGAGGCGAATTTCGGCTTCGTCCTGACATCTTCAATACTCGCGGCAATAACGATAGGGGTAGGATTGTTCTTCCCGATAATATTCAACATTTTTTTTATGCCGGTGAAGGAGATACTGGTTAAATAATATGATAAACGATATGAACATAAATTTACTCCTCCTGGTACTTATGACGATAGCCACGATGTGGACTGTCATGGGAAGGAGCCTGCTTAAAGCCACTATAGGCCTGGCAGTCACCAGCGCGGTCCTGACTATACTCATGTTCAGGCTGAACTCGCCGCTTGCCGCGGTATTCGAGCTTTCGGTCTGTACGGGGCTCATAACGGTCGTCTTCGTAAGCACTATAAGCCTGACAAAACCTCTGACCCATAAAGAGATAATAGAGAGGTCAAAAGCCAGGCATAAAAGGTTTGGTTATCTTCCTTTCGTAATGATCCTCGCAGGAGTTGCGCTATACTTTCTTAAGATACCAAATGATTTTGCCGGCATGGCCGACAAATACATCGCGGCGCAGGCAGCCGCGCCCGATCCCAGGAGGGTCATCTGGGATGTAAGGCAGCTCGACCTGTTCGGTCAGATAATATTGATGATAGCGGGCGCATTAGGCGTCGTAATACTGTTCGTGGAGGGGAAGGATAAAGATGAACGTTGAAGCCTGGCAGGGGTTCCTGACATTCGGTTTTTTTGTCGCTCTATTGTCGGTCGCGGGATTTTACTGCCTGCTCGTTACGCGCAGCCTTATACGCGCGATAATAGGCCTGGAGCTTTTAATAAAAGCGGCGACGCTTCTTGTCATAGCCGCGGGGTATTTTACAGGTATGACCGCTCTTACACAGAGCCTTGTCGTAACCATAATAGTGATCGAAGTAGTCATCGTGGTAGTAGCGGGAGGCATTGCTCTCCGGGTCTTCAGGCATAACGATGACCTGGACATAAGACGACTGAACAACCTCAAAGGGTAGGATATGGATAAGATATTACTTTCTCCTCCGGTAGCATTCCTGATAATCCTGGCAGTGACGCTCGGGTGCGTACGTCTCATGTCAGGCCTGGCATTCAAAAGACATGGAGATATAGGCGGCCAGGAGAAGTCTTATGCTTGCGGGGAGGACGTCTCTACCAATTTGATGCAGCCGGACTATAGCCAATTCTTCCCGTTCGCGTTTTTCTTCACCATCCTTCACGTCGTTACATTGATGGTGACAACTGCGCCTATAGAGACAACCGGATCGCTCATCATCGCTGTCATTTATCTTTTGGGCGCGGCTGTGGCATTATTAACATTATTCAGGAGATAGCAGTGAAGCTTATACAAAAAGTAGTAACCTGGGCGCGTATAAAATCCCCTTGGATACTGCATTTTAATACCGGGGCATGCAACGCCTGCGACATAGAGATCATCGCCGCTCTTACACCGCGCTATGATCTCGAACGTTTCGGCGTTATATTAAAAGGGACTCCCAGGCACGCCGATGTGCTGGTATGCTCAGGTCCCGTCACCAAACAGATAAAATGCAGGCTTAAAAGAATATATGATCAGATGCCCGAACCGAAATTTGTCGTCGCAGTAGGCAGCTGCGCGTGCTCCGGCGGAGTCTTCGACGGATGCTACAACGTAGAGTCGGGCATCGATAGACTCATCCCGGTATCCGCGTATATACCGGGCTGCCCCGCAAGCCCAAAAGCCATAATAGACGGCGTAGTCAAATTATTGACAAGTCTGGAAGAGAAAGAAACGAAATGACCGCTGAAGATACGATCATAAACGAGTTAACTAAAAAATTCAGCTTCCTGGAGAACAGGATAATACCGCAGAGAGCAAGGCGCATAACCGCCGATGTTGACATGCAGAACCTGGGCGGTGTATTGCAATTTGCGGTGGATATGCTCGGTTTTTCGATCCTCTGCACCATAACCGGGCTTGATGAGGGCAATACTTTCGGATTAATCTACCATGTAGGAAGGCAGGACGGGATTGTATTGAACCTGAAGACGCATATATCTAAAGAGAACCCGAAGATCTCTACAATAACAAGTTCTTTTCCTCAGGCGGATATTTACGAAAGGGAGATAGCCGACTTATTGGGAATCAAGATCGAGGGGCTCGCAGAAGGCAAGCGATATCCCTTGCCGGACGATTGGCCGGCCGACGAATTCCCGCTGCGTAAAGACTGGAAAGCGAAAAAGGGAGACATTAAAGATGCATAAAGTCATTATTCCTATAGGCCCGCAACACCCAATGCTCAAAGAGCCTGAAAGTTTCTCGGTGACATTAAGCGGCGAGAAGATAATGAAGTTCAGCGCAAGGCTCGGATATAACCACCGGGGAATCGAGAAGGCTTGCGAAGAGCGGACGTATGTTCAGGACGTGTATCTCACAGAGAGAATTTGCGGCATATGTTCACACTCCCATTCAACGTGTTTCGTCCAGGCCGTCGAGGAAATCGCGAAACTGGAAGTGCCGAAACGCGCGCTCTACATCCGTACGCTGGTAGCAGAGTTGGAAAGGATACATAGTCACCTGCTTTGGCTCGGGGTCGCGGGACACGAGGTAGGCTTCGACACGCTCCTTATGTATTCCTGGCGCGACCGTGAGATTGTCATGGATATATTGGCAAGCCTTACAGGCAACCGGGTAAACTACGGGCTAAACGCAATAGGCGGCGTCAGGCGGGATGTCTCCGCAGAACAGATTAAGGATGTCCTTAAAGCAGTAGATGCCCTGGAGGAGAGGACAAAATATTATATACAGATCGCGACGCAGGAGACGACTCTTATAAACAGGTTGTCCGGCGTCGGGATACTTTCGCCAAAAGACGCTATTAAGCTGGGAGCGGTGGGCCCTACAGCGCGCGCGTCCGGAGTCGATAGGGATGTCCGCAGGGACGATCCATATGCGGCGTATGCGGACCTGAAGTTCAAGGTCATAACCGACGATCATAATGACGTGTACGGAAGGACACTCGTCCGGATGGGTGAGCTGATTGAATCGTACAGTATGATACGCCAACTCGCAAAGAAGATGCCCGAAGGTCCTATAGCCGTAAAAGCACCGCGCAAGATACCGGCGGGCGAAGCCACAAGCCGATATGAAGCGCCGAGAGGCGAAGACGTCCACTATGTCAGGTCCAACGGGACCGACAAGCCGGACAGGGTAAAAGTAAGAGCTCCGACGCTTGCAAATATACAAACGGTCGCCAAGATGCTTGAGGACAGGCAGCTTGCGGACCTGCCTATAGTTATAGCGGCGATAGATCCGTGCTTCTCATGCACGGACAGGGTAACTATGGTAAGAGAAGCGGATAAGCGCTCAAAAAAGCTCATGGAGTGGGAAGAGCTCCACTCTTACAGTATACATTGGTACAAGCATCACGGGATCGATTTCTCAGACCTAAACAAAAAGATGCGAAAGAAACTGGGATGAACATTATAGGATCATTGTTTAACATGCTGATATTCCCCGGGCTGGCCTTCCTGATGATATTCGGATGGGCCGCGGAATATATAGACCGTAAATTGAACGCCAGACTGCAGAACAGGATAGGGCCGCCGTGGTTTCAGCCTGTAGCGGATTTTATAAAACTCATATCGAAAGAAGATATAATACCGGAAGAAGCGAACCCGTCGATGTTCAGGGCAATGCCGGTATTCGCGCTGTCAGCCACCGTGACCGCTATAATGTATATCCCGCTATGGGGCACCGAAGCCTTATACTCTTTCAAGGGCGACCTCATAGTTGTACTATACCTGTTGACCATACCGACCCTGACATACTTTTTAGGAGGGTGGTACTCCACATCGCTCTATTCAAAGATAGGAGCGGTCCGCGCCCTTACGCAGCTCTTTGCGTACGAAGTTCCGCTCCTCATGAGCATCCTTGCGCCGGCGCTTCTTGCCGACACATGGTCGCTAAGCAGGATGGCCGTATTCTATAATACTCATCCGTGGTACTGGCTCTTCAACCTGATCGGTTTCGCCATATCGATAATCGCTCTCCTGGGCAAACTTGAAAAAGTTCCGTTTGACATCCCGGAAGCAGAAACAGAGATAGTCGCGGGAACTTTTACGGAATACAGCGGCAGGCTGCTGGGGCTCTTCAGATTATCGATCGATATAGAGGTAATAGTGGGCTCCGCTCTCCTTGCGGCCGTTTTCCTGCCGTTCGGGCTGTCACTGCCTCCGGCCTTAGGATTCTTGTTATTCGTTGTAAAAGTGTTATCGATAGTAGTCATACTTGCTCTGGCGCGGACGGTATTCGCGCGCCTAAGGATAGACCAGATGATGGTATTCTGCTGGAAATATGTATCGCCGTTCGCTTTCCTACAGATCGCCATAAATCTAGTCCTGAAGGGGATATTGATAAGATGATACGCCCTGGAAAGATGATTAAACAGGTGCTGGCGTCGATATTCAAGAAGCCGGCAACTATGTTGTATCCATTCGTGAAATCGGAGATGCCGAAGAATTTCAGGGGCAAACTACTTTTTCATCCGGAAAAGTGCATTGGATGCATGATGTGCATGCGCGATTGTCCTTCAAACGCCATAAAGATAAGGAAGGTGGGGGATAAGAAATTTGAGGCCGACATAGACCTGGGGAAATGCATATATTGTGCGCAATGCGTCGACTCATGCGTAAAAAAAGCGCTGGAAGCTACAAGGGAATTCGAACTAGCCGCATTAGACCGCAAAAACTTACGGGTGACATTCAATGCCGGGCCTGAAGACGTTCCTAAGGGATAGATTTGCCGGCGCTAAAAGAGTAGCCGTGCTCGGCATCGGTTCCGACCTAAGGGCCGATGATGCGGCGGGCATACTCGTTGCCGCCGAACTGGATAAGAGGCCTAAGAAGAGGGCCGGGAGAGCGAAGCTTAAAATATTTTTCGGGGAGACCGCTCCCGAGAACCTCACAGGCGTAATAAAAGAATTTGGCCCTACTCACCTGGTTATTATAGACGCTATTGAGATGAAGCAAAAGCCGGGCACGATAATAGTCCTCACTCCCGATAAGATCGGCGCCGGCGTTTCCTTTTCAACCCATAAGATGCCCGCCGAAGTCCTTGCAAGCTACCTTTCGAGCTCTATAAATTGCGACATAGTGATCATCGGTATCCAGCCAAAATCCATAATGTTCGGCATCATGCCGTCCAAGAGCGTCAAAGATTCGGCGAAAGAGGTCGCCGCGGCGATAATACACGCTATTCCCGCAAGGTAAACTTTCATCCGTTACGGTCTAAAAAATATACAGGAGGCTTATGCAATATACAAAAGGCAGGATAGGTCGAATATTTCTCTTAAAATTCAACAATAACGACATCCTGATAGATGAATTGGATAAATTTGCCCGCAGTGAGAAGCTGCAAGCGGCAGTCATAGTTTTCCTGGGTGCCCTGAACAAGGGGGACCTTGTGACAGGACCCAAATTGCCTGTAATACCGCCTGTACCTAACTGGGTCTCTTTCGACAAGGCCTGGGAGACTATGGGCATAGGGACGATATTTACTAACAAGTCGGCTCCGCAGATACACATACATGTATCGATGGGCAAAAAGCTGAAGACTCTTACCGGCTGCGTCAGGAAGAAGTCGAAGGTCTTCCTTGTGATAGAGGCGGTAGTATTCGAACTTAAAGGCGTAAATGCTACGAAAGAGATCGACCCAAAGACAGGCCTGAACCTGTTAAAAATACTCTAATACGAATGAAGTTTAAACTTATAATATTCGACATAGACGGGACAATAACCAGGCACATAAGCTCATGGCGCTATATCCATGAGAAGCTGGGGCTATGGTCCAACAGGGCGTTCAGGTATCAGGAGGAATTTTTCGCGGGCAAGATAAACTACAGGAAGTTCTGCGAACTGGACGCGGCGCATTGGAAAGGCATGCCGGATCGCCGTATAAGGAAGATATTCGGATCGGTCCGATATTCCCAAAATGCCGCCTCTTCGATAAGGGACCTGAAGAAGCGCGGCTTCAAGCTCGTAGCGATATCGACCGGGCTTCAATACATGGGCGACCGGATAAAAAGAGAGATGGGCTTTCACTACGCTCTGTCAAACCGCCTTCTATCCAGGAACGGCAAACTGACCGGCGGGGTAAAAATAAACCTGGCGCACGGAGCCAAGGACAAGATACTTTTACATATATTCAAGACCTTCAAGGTAAAATCTCATGAAATCATATCTGTCGGGGACAGCGAAGGCGACATACCGCTGGCAAAAAGGTGCGGCTATTCCATAGCCTTCAACTCCTCAAGCCCTGAACTGTCGAGAATGGCCGACTACAACTGCAGGACAAAGGATTTCAGGAAAGTCTACAGGAAGATACTGTCTATAGCATATGAATAAAAATTTCCTGCCGATATCGAAGAAAGATATGGATGACCGGGGATGGCATGAAGTCGATGTCATCCTTGTCACGGGCGACGCTTACGTCGACCATCCTTCTTACGGGGCCGCTGTAATAGGGAGAGTCCTCGAGAGCGCGGGATTCAGAGTAGGCGTCATCGCGCAGCCGGATTGGCGAAAGAGCGACGACTTTTTAAGGCTCGGCCGGCCGAAATTGTTTTTCGGCATCACGGCAGGGAACCTCGATTCGATGCTCGCCAAATACACGGCCAGCATGAAGATAAGGTCAGGCGATGATTATTCTCACGGCGGCAGATCGGGCCTCCGGCCGGACAGAGCCGGCATCATCTACACGAACAAAGTGAAGGAGCTATTCCCGGGCGTACCTGTCGTGCTCGGCGGTCTCGAGGCGAGCATGAGGAGGCTTGCTCACTACGATTACTGGTCCGATAAAGTGCGCCGTTCTATACTATTAGATTCAAAGGCGGACATACTGGTATACGGGATGGGGGAGAGACAAATCCTTGAAATAGCATCCAGACTGAAAGACTCCGGAAGCACAAGCACGCTTTTTAACATCAGGGGTACCGTCATAGCAAGAAATAGCGCAAGCGGCGTAGGGGAGAGTGCTGCTATACCATCGTTTGAAGAGATAGTTGGCGACAACAAGAAATTCAATGATTCTTTCAAAATTATATACTTAGAAACCGATCCGTTCAGGGGAAAGACCGTAATTCAGAAACACGGCGATAGACATGTTATTCAATTCCCTCCTGCCGTGCCTATGACAATAGATGAATTAGACAAGATATATTCCCTCGACTATGCGCGCGCCTGGCATCCTTCATACGACAAGGCGGGGGGTGTTCCGGGTTTTGAGACTGTACGGTTTTCCGTGACATCGCATCGGGGCTGCCCGGGCGCATGCAATTTCTGCTCGCTCTATCTTCATCAGGGGAGGATCGTCCAGTCCAGGAGCCAGGGCTCCATATTATCGGAGATAAGGCATATCGCTTCCAGGAGCGATTTTAAAGGCACCATAACAGATATAGGGGGCCCTACCGCAAATCTGTATAGGTCATACTGCGAACTCTGGAAAGGAAAAGGCTCATGCAGCCAGAAGATGTGCCTGACGCCCGCGAAATGCTCATCACTGAAGCTGGGGTATCCGGAAACATTAAAATTGTGGCACGAGGCGCTGAAGATACCAAAGGTCAAACATATATTCATAGGCAGCGGCGTTCGTTATGATCTTCTATTAGATAAACAGTCGGATGAATACCTAAAGGCGCTTTGCAAAGACCACATAAGCGGATATCTTAAGGTGGCGCCTGAACACAGCAACCTCAATCTCCTGAAACTGATGAACAAGCCCTCTTTCGGCCAATATAAAAAATTCGTCGACAGGTTCAATGAGACGAACGCCCTCTTAAAGAAGAAGCAGTATCTTGTCAACTACCTCATAAGCGGCCATCCCGGCGCAGGATTAGATACCGCGCTTGAGCTCAGCATCTCTCTGCAAAAGATGCATATCCACCCGGAGCAGATACAGGATTTCATACCTCTGCCTATGACAATGTCGGGATGCATGTATCATGCAGGGCTTGATCCGCTTACCGGAAAGACGATATATGTCGCTAAGGGCTTGAGAGAGCGCAAGCTCCAGCGCTCACTTGTCCAGTATGCGCAGCTGCAGAACAGGAAATATATTATAGAGGCCTTGCGAAAGCTGGACAGGATGGAATTGATGGATCAACTCAAGCCTGGACATACATATAAAAGGAGCGCAACAGACAATGCGAAGGGGAAGACTGAAGCTGCTGGTTTCGAATAAAAAAGGGGATATATTCAGCCACGACCGTCTTGAAGCATCCGGCATGAAGGCCGGAACATTTGTCAAGCTGGAACCGGCTAATCTGATAAAACTGCCCCCCGGAAGCCGGTTATTCATGCTGCCTGACAGGAGGCCGGTCGGGTACGACCCCGAGACGGCCTATTTTACGCCAACCATAAGCAATTTTGGCGTAGCCGCGTTCCTTCCGCCCGGATACACAGTGACCTACAATAGTCCTTATAGTGAGATTGGCCGCCCGAGACCGCTTCCGCTCTTCGCTTATGCCGCCGCAGCATTATATAAGGGGACATTTCATGTCGCGGCATTCAGAGTAGATAAGGATCGCCGCCACGATACGAGATTCATCAACATATACCTTGTGAGAAAAAATATCCGCGCATTCAAGAAGCTTTTTCCGGATAACAGACTGATATCTCACCTGGAGTCATGTGCCATGGACTACGGATGCCCGGGAGCTCAGAACTTCTTCCTGCACAGATACGAAGGGCCGCTGCCCTCATCGCCGACCTGTAATGCAGTCTGCTTAGGCTGTATCTCGTACCAGGTAAGGACAAAGTGCCCCGAAACACAGCCGCGTATAAAATTCGCTCCTTCATCCGAAGAGATCGCCGAAGTAGCCATATTCCATATCGAGAACGTCAAAGATACTGTCGTCAGTTTTGGGCAGGGCTGCGACGGCGAGCCGCTGATGGCGGGGGAACAGATAGAGCGCGCAATAAAACTGATAAGAAAGAAGACGGAAAAAGGCCTTATCAATATGAATACCAACGGCAGCATGCCGCGTATATTAGAAAGGCTATTCGACGCAGGACTCGACAGCATCAGGGTGAGCATGAACAGCGCAAGGCCCGAATATTATACAGCATACTATAAGCCGGCAGGTTATAACTTTAATGACGTGATCCGGTCCATTGATATTGCGAAAAAAAAGAACCACTTTGTCTCTATAAATTACCTGACTATGCCGGGATTCAGTGACTCTAATGATGAATTTCAGGCATTAAAAAGACTTATAAAGACTTATTGCATCGACATGATACAGTGGAGGAACCTGAACTTTGACCCGATCTTTTATTTCAGGAAAATGAAGATAAAGACGGACGCGTCACGCCTTATAGGAATTAAAGAAGAGGTCGAAACGCTAAAAAACGACTTTCCCGGCCTGATGATGGGATATTTCAACCCGACTGAATCATCGGTAAAAAAGATCAGCTTTCACGCAGCTGCTTCTCGGCGTCAATAATATCGCGGTTTATGAACGATATCGCTTTTCTTATACGATCACTTAAGGCGGGGGAGATGGGCGCATCCTCGATCTCCCTCAATATCTGTATCGCCATCCGGAAATAACGTATGACCTCGCCTTCGTCCGTATCCGTGAACTGGAGCATCCTTGAAAATTTCATGCCGCCCATCCAGCATTCCATGGCCTTGGCCAGGTTAAAGTGCGGGATCTTGCTGAACGGCCGTATCGCGTATCTCGCTTCCTTATGCCTGATCCTGTCGTGGAATTTTTCGGCCAGTATCTGCATATTCTGCGCGGACTTGGATAGTCCCGCAACACGCTGGTTCTTGCGAGGCTCAAATACCGTAGCCACTGCCATGACGCCCAACGCGTTCTCATCCAGATCCTCGAATACCCCGGCGTCGTAAAACTCGGCAAGCAGAAGTTCATATCCATATACGGCTTTTGCGAACAACCCTTTAGGCGTAAGAGAACCTTCATTAATATGGCCGAATTCTTTTAGTATTTTAAGTTTATTCTCCATGAGGCGCAGGGCATCTGCTTTTTTCTGCTGTCTCTCCTGGAAATAGTGGAGCGACAGCGGATAGATACCGAAGAGATCCTCCTTATATTTCTCGTAAAGGTTAAGGATTGTGGCGTATGACGCGTTAAACTGGCTCCTGACATCTTCCGGCGTGCCGTATATTATCCTCTTCACCTCATCGTACCGCACCCTGTGAAGATTTATTCTGGTATAGACAAAACCTTCCCTGTCTATGCCGCGCCTTCCTGCGCGGCCGGCCATCTGGTAAAAATCGCGCGTCTTGAGCGTCCTGACGTAGGTGCCGTAAAATTTCATCAATTCGTCGAATATCACCGAACGGCTCGGCATATTTATCCCCAAAGCAAAGGTCTCCGTAGTAAATATGACCTTCAACAGCCTGCTCGTGAAAAGCCTTTCTATAGCTTCTTTAAGGGTCGGAAGCATGCCTGCATGATGGAACGCGATACCCCGCTCTATTAACGGAAGCATGGATACCGCGCTCTTCTCATGTTTCAGGTCAAAACGGTCGCAGAGCGAGTCATACAATGACATGATTTTGGAGCGTTCCGATTCATCTAGAAAATTGTAGTTATACAGCTCAGAGGCGAGATATTCCGCCCTCTTCCTGCTGAAGACAAAATATATACAGGGTAGCCCGCCTTTGTCCTTGACGTACTTTATAAGCGCATGTGTCTTGTTGGGTTGGTACCTGCCGCGCGCCTTCGCGACATCGTGAAGAGACTCTACAACCCTGTTATGGATCTGGTAGAGAAAATGAAGGGGCACAGGCCTCTTGGCCTCTATCACTACTTTTATCTCTTTTTTATGGACAGATTCTATCCACTTTGCGAACTGCGTTATATTGGGTATGGTGGCGGAAAGACAGAGGATGTTCATGTGCGGCGGCATAAAGATAAGCGACTCTTCCCAGACGGTACCCCTTTCCGGATTGTCTATGTAGTGGACCTCGTCAAATATGACCCATGAGTATTTTTTCAGTGACTGCGGCTGGTCAAGTATCTTATTACGGAATATCTCTGTGGTCATTATGAGGACGGGCGCGTCGGGGTTCAGCGAAACATCGCCGGTCAATATGCCGATACTGTCCTTGTAATTGACCTGGAAATCGCGGAACTTCTGGTTGGATAGGGCTTTTATGGGCGCCGTGTATATGACGGCTCGGCCCTGCTGCAGGCAGGTCTCTATCACGTGTTCGGCTATGGCAGTCTTCCCGGCGCCCGTCGGAGCCGATACTATGACTGAATAACCCTGGTTTATGAAATCGATGGCTTCATTCTGGAATCTGTCGTATACCATACGTTTATTATATCTTAATATGTTGATTTATCCAATAGAATGTGTAAAATACGAAGTATATGGGATATGAGCAGACGATTGGAAAAGCCTGGAATGACCTATCGGGCCTGTCGTCCGAAAAGAGGCTGTCGGCAAAACTTCTTTCAGACATTTACGATATCGACGTCGACAAGAAGACAGTGTCCTCAAACTCATGCAATGTGCCGGCAAAAGATTATGTGGTAATAATAATACTGCACTACCTGATACGAAAACTTAAACTAAAAGCATTGCCCGTGGCTTCCGGCGAGTGGATAGACTTCAACCAGATAGAAGGCGGGCAGGGTTATTACCCGGCGTTCAAAAAGAGGACGATAGACCGGGTCGTAAAGAAGTACGGATACGCGCCTGAAGCGATACTGAAAATAGGTGACCGCCTGCCTGCAAAGAGGTATAATAAAGGCGACGCGGGGATTGTAATATACCCGTTCGATGAAGTCCCGGTACTCATAACTATATGGAAAGAGGATGATGAGTTCGGCCCGGAAGCGAATATACTGTTCGACAGGAACATCTCAAGCATATTCTGCGCGGAAGATATCGTTGTATTGACAGAAATGATAGCGCATTCTATCTGAAGACACATATTTTAGGAGCGTATTATGGCAAATTTATTCAATGCTGCCGAAGTAATAGACATGGGGATAGAGAAGGAGAAGAAGCGGCGCGATTTTTACGGCCTTGTAGCCGCAAAGTTTAAAGAACAGGAGATGATAGAGCTATTTTCAAAGCTGAGAGATTGGGAAGAAGAGCATATCAAAAAGTTCACGCAAATAAGGGATAGTGTTGAGGAATCAGAAGCCACGGAATCTTACGAGGGGGAGCTGGGGGCATATATGAAAGCGGTCATCGATGACATGCTCTATAAGCAGGTATCCGGGGCAGCGTTCAGCAAACACGTAAAAGACCCCTTGACAGCCATTAGATATGGCATAACATTTGAAAAAGACGCCATCCTTTTCTTCAACGAAATACTCCGTTATATGATTCCCCACAACAGAGAATCGGTCCAGAAACTTATTGACGAAGAGAAGGGGCATATTATATACTTAAGTGAGCTTAAACGGAAATATGAATAGTGTAAAAAATCGCCGAGGGAGGTGAGAATTATGGCAAGAACAGCGAGGTCGGATTCGTCTTGGGGTACGGCAAGCGCTTCCGCTAACCAGAGCCAGCTTACAGATATGATCCGTAAAAAAGCCTATGAGCTTTTCGAGAAGAGAGGCAAAAAAACGGGTCATGCTATGGAGGATTGGCTAGAGGCGGAAAGGATCATAAAGAGGAAAGCTTTTTAACCTTGGCTTACAAGGGATAAAAAAAGACGGTTGTCGCAGACCGTCTTTTTTTATACGGGTTTAACGAAATTTGACAAGGCTCGGGTGCTCATGTATACTATAAGCTAATTATTATATATGGCAGACACGATCGACTACACAAAACTCTGGTCTCCCGTTTTCGACAATATGAAGGAGTTCATCTTCTTCATAGATAAAGATTTTAATATAAGGCTCGTCAATAAAAGCTTCGCCGATTTCACCGGAAAACAGAAATCCTACTTCATCGGAAAAAAATGCTACGAAGTAATGCACGCCGCTAAAGAACCCATCAAGATATGTCCGCACAGAAAATCGATGGTTAACGGAAAATTTGCGAATGAGGAATTTTTTGAGCCCAGCATCAATAAGTGGCTGTGGGTAGCAGTCACTCCCGTATTTGATGAACTCGGTAACATACTTGGCTCTCTTCATGTAACCACCGATATGACTGAATACAAAAAGTCATCACTGGCTGCCAGCCGGCTATCTTTCATCGTCGAATCCTCTGATGACGCCATTATAGGTAAGACGCTCGACGGAACGATAACGAGCTGGAATAAAGGGGCGGAGAAGATGTACGGTTACTCAGCCGATGAGGTCGTCGGTAAACCCGTATCTATCCTCATCCCGTCTGATAAAAGAGATGAGATGTCCGACCTTTTTGAGAAGATTAAACATGGCGAGAGTGTAACGCATTTCGAGACTCAACGTATAAGAAAAAACGGACAGAAGATAGTTGTTTCTGTTACGATCTCACCGATAAAGGACGATAGCGGGACGATTGTCGGGGCCTCAACCATTGCGCGCGACATAACCGAGCAAAGAGCGATACAGACTGAACTTAAAAAAAAGATATCGTCTCTTGAGCGCTTTCAGCGAGTCACGGTAGACAGAGAGCTCAGAATGAAAGAACTAAAGACCAGGATCGCGGAACTCGAAGCAAAACTGGGCAAGGATAAAGCGTAACGATAAAAGTTAAGCAAAAAAGAGCTTATGGGACAAACAGGAAAAATAAAGACGGGTATAAGGCGCAAGGTAGCTCTCATCATATGCTTGTCCATAATTATCTGCGGAATAATAGGAATTTCCATAGGATACATCTTTGGAACACGGCTTTTGCTTGAAACGATCGGTACGTATAATAAATGCCTTGCTGAAACGCTGGCTGCTTTTGTAGCCGATGGAATAGGAGAAGAAGTTGAGGACATACAATCCTACGCAACAAGGCCCCTATGGATAGATATAGTTAAATCGGCAAACCTGAAATACCCGGAGATGGTTCCGGCTTCCAGAGATCTCTATTTTGCGGACATGGATAGGAAGTGGGCGTCCGCCGACAATGACAGTCTCCTGCCGAAAGAATACACCGGAAACAGGATAAGCCTCAGCATGAAAGATATTCTTAAGCTGAGGAACAATATCGTTGAACTATTTATAACTGATAAATTTGGAGGGTTAGTTGCGGCATCCGGCAAGACAACCGATTTCTATCAGGCCGATGAAGAGTGGTGGCAAAGGTCGTACGATGAAGGTAAGGGCGCGGTATTCGTCGGGGGGGTCGAGTTTGACCGGTCGAGCGGTTACTGGTCTATCACGATCGCCGCTCCTATAAGAGATGAGAGCGGAGGCGTGATCGGCATATGCAAGAACGTTATCTCGCTTACAAGGCTTTTCAAACCTCTGGAAAGCATAAATATAGGCAAAACCGGCCACCCGGTATTATTAGATAGGGAGGGGCGCATATTATTTCACCACGCCTCTTCCGCTATATATGACAAAGCATTTGAGGATGGGGTTGTTTTGCCTGTCTCATCCGGCAAAGACCAGTTTTCGATTAAATCGCACGTTCATCCCGGCAAAGGCTTGGTGATCACGACATTTGCCCAGATAACCTCTACCTATCTTACTGATAATGGAATTACCTGGACAGTCTTTATCGAGCAGGATAAGGCCGAGATAATGGCTCCGCTTTACCGGCTCACCATTCTCCTCGTCGTTATAATGGCTGTTCTGCTTATTATTATGTTTCCTCTAGGATCTAGCTTGGGAAGAATATTTTCAGCCCCTATCCACGCGCTCCACATTGCGACCGAACGCGTTATCGAAGGCGACTGGGACACCAAGATAGAGGTAAAGACAGGCGACGAAATCGAACAGTTCGCCAATACGTTCCAATTGATGATTAAAGACATAAAAAGCAAGAGGCAGGAACTGGTCGTCGCGAACGCGGCCTTGCAGGATATATCCAAAAACCTTGAAACTAAGGTCAATGACCGCACAAAAGAACTGCGTGACGCCCAGGAAGCGACGCTGAATATACTCGAGGACATAACAGACGTAAAGAATAAGCTGGAAGAAGCGCTGAAAATAAGGTTTATGTTTACGTCAACCGTTTCTCATGAACTACGCACGCCTCTTGCGGCGATCAAAGAAAGTCTTTCGATAGTGCTGGACGGCATTGCGGGCGGGATCAGCGACCAGCAGAAAGAGTTCCTTGATATGGCCAAGAGGAATGTCGACCGCCTCGCGCGCCTGATCAATGACATCCTGGACTTCCATAAACTGGAATCCGGAAAGATGTCGTTAACGATGGTCTTGAACGACATCAACAAAACTGTCGAAGAAGTGGCCTCGGCCATGAATCCGTTAATAAAGTCCAAAGGGTTGTCTATCTCTATGGAGCTTGCCGGCAACCTCCCCGAAATAATGTTCGACAAGGATAAGATAGTACAGGTATTGACCAATATTATCGATAATGCCGTTAAATTTACCGAGCGCGGAGAAATTACAATTCGGACAAAACAAGGCGATAATTTCATACAGGTCTCGGTCCAGGACACAGGCAGAGGGATCAAGCAGGAAAATATGTCAAGGCTCTTCATGCAATTTGAGCAGCTTCAGGAAAGCGGCGAGAGAAAAGTCGGCGGCACAGGGTTGGGTATGGCCATTTCTAAAGAAATAATATCAAAGCATAAGGGAAAGATATGGGCCGAGTCGGAAGCAGGAATAGGCACTACGTTCAACTTTATACTGCCTGTCGGGGAAAGGAGGCGCTAGCATAATGAAAAAAATACTATTCGTTGATGACGAACCCGACATGCTCAAGATCGTGTCTTTAAGATTGAATGTGTTGGGTTACGACGTCACTACAGCCTCAAACGGCCGGGAAGCGCTCGACATAATACAAAAAATGACACCGGACCTGGTCCTTCTGGACTTACGCATGCCCCTGGCAAGCGGATATGACGTATACAAATATATTAAAACAAACGAAAAATTCAGATCTATACCCGTCATCCTGTTCACGACAAGCTTCGCGCACGACCTGTCGCTAAAAGCTAAAGAGCTCGGGGCTGATGATTACATAACCAAACCTTTTGATCCGCCGCTTTTAGCCGGCAAAATAGGGAAGTTAATTGGAAATTAATGACATACGGGCATCCATAACATAAGGAGCGGTAGAATGACAAAGACGACTGTTTTGATCGTAGATGACGAATTGGACTTCCTGGATCTTATGAGAACAAGGATAGAAAGTTGGGGCTACGGCCTCGCGACAGCCACAAATGGAAAAGAGGCAATAGAGGCGGTCCGCAAGATAAAACCCGACATTCTTATCCTGGATTACATGCTTCCAGACACGGACGGCATAGCCACATTGAAAGAGATACGCAAAACGGACGACAAACTGCCTGTGATAATGTTCACCGCTTATCCCGACGCCAAAGCGATGAAAGGCTCCGAAGAACTGAAGGTGAGCGCATTCATACCAAAACTGAGCGTCTACGCCGATGTGGAGGCTTCTCTGAAAGCCGCTCTGGCCATGGCCACAAAGAAGATATCGACGAAGGAGAGATGATGAGGCAAAAATTCAACTTTAACGAGGAAGACATACCGAAACAATGGTATAACATAGCCTCGGACCTCCCGAGAGCGCCCCAACCTCCGATAGGCCCGGATGGAAAACCGATAACGCCGGATATGCCGGCCACGGTATTTCCAATGAACCTGATAGAGCAGGAGGTAAGCCTCGAACGGTGGATAGACATACCGGAAGAGGTGCTTGAAATACTATATATGTGGCGGCCGGCGCCTCTTCGCAGAACCCTCTTTCTCGAAAAACACCTGAAGACGCCCGCGGGCCAGCGGGGAAGCGCGCTGGCGTTCGCCTGTAACCTGCTCGGCCTCGAATGCAAGGTCTTCATGGTCAGGATCAGCTTCGATCAGAAACCTTTTCGCAAGACCATGATGCAGATATGGGGC
Source organism: Candidatus Omnitrophota bacterium (assembly GCA_041648975.1). Lineage (NCBI taxonomy): Bacteria > Pseudomonadati > Candidatus Omnitrophota > Candidatus Omnitrophota bacterium. The sequence continues at coordinate 21,851 of JBAZNZ010000019.1, forward strand.
GCGAATCGCATCGCAAGTCCCAGTAAAGAGACGAATACCGGATACACCGGAAAGCCTAGGTATAGCTATAAGCGAGGCAATTGAGGCTACGCCGGCGGCGGGAGTAATTTCGCGGGACTGGCTTTCTCGTTCGTCTGCGACAAGATATACGGCGAAAAGATTCGGGTCACAGCGGTCGAGGCGTCAAGCTTTCCGAAAATGACCAGAGGGCCTTTCACGTACGACTTCGGGGATACGGCGCGCATGACGCCGCCACTTCTCATGTTCACGCTCGGCCACGCATTCACCCCGGCTCCTATCCATGCGGGAGGGGCTGAGATATCACGGTATGGCGCCTTTGGTCAGCCAATGCATAGTCGAGGGACTCGTCGAGCCGCGCGCTTACGGACAGCTGAAATGCTACGAGGCCGCGATGACATGGGCAAAGAAGGCAAAGACCGGCAAATGGTAGCCAATGAGAATATCTGTCAGGGTTAAGACAAATTCAAAGAAGGATTCAGTCGAAGAAGCGGGGGAGAACAGCTTTATAGTGCGCGTAAAAGCTCCGGCTGTCGAGGGCAGGGCCAACGAGGCAGTGATAGATGTCCTCAGCGATCATTTTAAGCGGCCTAAACGGATGATAGCGATCGTGAGAGGCTTAAGCTCCAAGAACAAGGTCATCGACATCCTTTAGGTATTTAGCCGCTGATGTATAAAAAAATTCTTGACTTAATTTTGTTTTTTGATATACTGGACTTCAATTTAGGATGAATAACAAAATAGCGCGGACAAAGACGTCCTTCATAAAAGGGGCGTCTTTTTTTATACATGGCGCTGCACATAAAATAGGCAAACATGAAAATATTATCAAAAAAAACACTTTCCGAAGCTGGTGATGTCAAAGTCATTTCCATAGACGTCCTCGCTCCCCATGTAGCCGGCGCGGCTAAGCCGGGCCAATTCGTAGTTCTTATGGTATCAGAAGAGGGGGAGAGGATCCCCCTGACGATCGTCGGAGCGGACAAGGCCAAAGGCTCTATTACGTTAATATTTCAGGAAGCGGGCCTCACTACAAAACTACTGGGAAAGCTTTCTGCGGGGGATTCCCTATATGCGGTTACAGGGCCTTTAGGCCATGCCACGGAGATGTCCAATTATGGTAAAGTAATTCTCGTAGGCGGAGGCGTGGGTATTGCCGAGATATTTCCCGTCGCGCGAGCCATGAAGAACGCCGGCAACAATGTCACATCGATAATAGGCTCACGCACAAAGGGACTTCTTATTTTAGAAAATGAATTGAAAGCGGCTTCGGATGCGTTCTACGTAACTACCGACGACGGGTCTTACGGCAGAAAAGGTTTTACCACGGATGTATTGAAAGAACTGCTATCAAACGGCGGGTATGGTCTTGTCTATGCGGTAGGACCCATTCCCATGATGAACAAAGTGGCCAATACGGCCAAGGGATTTGGAGTCAAAACGATTGTATCCCTTAATGCGCTCATGATTGACGCGACAGGGATGTGCGGATGCTGCAGGGTCACGGTAGGCGGCAAGGTGAAGTTCTCTTGCGTAGATGGCCCGGAGTTCGACGCTAATATGGTGGATTGGGATGAACTGGTAAAGAGGAATAGAATCTATTGCGACAAAGAGAAGCATATCTGCAACCTTAACAAACTATGACTGCAAAATCAAAAGAAGCGGTGAAGGCAGGCGAAATACCAGCGGCAAAACGGTCCGCCAATTTCGATGAGGTCGTACTCGGCTACAATGAGGACGATGCATTATTGGAAGCTGCCCGCTGTCTCCAGTGCAAAAATCCTACATGCATATCTGGATGTCCGGTAGGCATAGACATTAAGACTTTCATCCGCAAGATTACCGAGAAAGACTATGAGGGCGCCTACCAGACCATAAGAGAGAAGAACAATTTCCCGTCCATATGCGGAAGGGTCTGCCCGGCTGAATATCAGTGCCGCAAGGCATGCGTCCTGACCAAAAAAGGTTCGTCTTACGCAACGCCCAATACGATAAATATACATTTCCTCGAAAGGTTCGCGGGGGATTTCGGCATGAAGAACAAGCTGGGATCCGGCGCCATATACAATAAGGATCTTTCGCGCTTCAAGGTAGCGGTCGTCGGCTCCGGCCCTGCGGGATTATGCTGCGCGGGAGAACTTGCTAGGGCAGGAATTAAAGTCACTGTATTCGAAAGCCTTCACAAAACGGGCGGCGTCCTGCAATACGGAATACCTCCATTCAGACTGCCGAGGGATATATTGGACTTTGAGATAGACTCCCTGAGGGAGATGGGGGTCAAGTTCGTCCCGAATTACATCATAGGAAGATCCAAGACGATCCAGGAGCTATTCACGGAAGGATTTTCAGCCATATTCCTCGGGCTTGGGGCCGGCATACCTTCTTTTCTCGGTATTTCCGGAGAGAACCTGTGTAATATATACTCAGCTAATGAATTCCTTACGCGCGTCAACCTTATGTCTGCATATAAGTTCCCGGCCTTCCACACTCCTGTAAATATCGGGCATCATGTTATTGTCATAGGAGGCGGAAACACGGCGATGGACGCGGCCAGGGCCGCGCTGCGCATACAGAAGATGAACGGCATTGAGCCCGACACATCCATATTCTACCGGCGTACGGAGGTCGAGATGCCGGCAAGGAGGCTGGAGATAGAGCACGCCCGTGAAGAGGGGGTAGAATTAGAATTCCTTGTAAAACCATTATTTTTCTCCGGAAATGACAAGGGTTTTGTTGAAAATATAGAGTGTTTGAGATGCCAACTTGGAGATCCCGATAGTTCAGGCAGGAGACGTCCGGTCGATATAAAAGGGAGCGATTTCACAAAACCATGCGATTTGGCGATAATAGCCGTAGGACTGCAGGCAAACCAAATTTTGACTAAGGTGACTCCAGACCTTAAAATCGACAAGTATGGAGATGTCGTCGTGGACAAGGATACCATGGAGACATCTATAAAAGGAGTTTATGCCGGCGGAGATATCGTCGGAGGTGAAGGCACTGTGATAGAAGCAATGGGCATGGCCAAGAAGGCCGCTCAGTCTATCAAAAATCGACTTCTGGAACAATGAGGTTTCGGGGGGACATCAACATATTCTGGAACAATGAGGTTTCGGGGTAATAGCAAGAAAAGGAGGAGTTAAGAAATGTCTAAGAGAATTGATGAATTTATGGTAAAATTAATACAAAAGAACCCTGGAGAAAGCGAATTCCATCAGGCTGTTCGGGAGGTTGCTGAATCCGTATTGCCTTACATGGAAAAGAACCCGAAATATCAGGAAGCAAAGATACTCGAAAGGATGGTGGAACCGGAGAGAGTTATAATGTTCCGCGTTCCATGGCTCGATGACAGAGGAGACATCCAGGTAAATAGAGGATTCCGCATACAGATGTCGAGCGCCATCGGTCCGTATAAAGGCGGCATACGTCTGCATCCTAGCGTAAACCTGGGCATCCTGAAATTCCTTGCTTTCGAGCAGGTCTTCAAGAACAGCCTGACGACGTTGCCGATGGGAGGCGCAAAAGGCGGGTCTGATTTCGACCCCAAGGGGAAATCGGACAATGAGGTCATGAGGTTCTGCCAGAGTTTTATGACAGAGCTCTGTAAATATATAGGACCCGACACCGATGTGCCGGCCGGAGATATAAGCACGGGTGGCCGCGAAATAGGGTATATGTTCGGGCAATATAAAAGGATTCGCAATAAATTCACAGGAGTCCTTACCGGAAAAGCCCTTAACTGGGGCGGCAGTCTTATAAGGCCGGAGGCGACGGGTTACGGATGCGTATATTTCGTCGAGGAGATGCTGAAGGCCAACGGTAAGTCGATAAAAGGAAAAGTCGCCGCGGTCTCCGGATCCGGTAACGTAGCGCAGTATACGGTTGAAAAACTGATGCAATTAGGAGCGAAGGTAGTCACGCTATCCGACTCGAACGGTTTCATACACGACGAGGGAGGTATCGATAAGAAGGAACTTGACTGCGTAATGCAGCTTAAGAACGTAAAACGCGGCCGCATAAAAGACTGCGTCAAAGATTTCAAATGTAAATACTACGAGAACAAAAGGCCTTGGGGAGTAAAATGCGACCTGGCGTTCCCGAGCGCAACGCAGAACGAGATAAGCGCCGAAGACGCCAAGACGTTGGTCAAAAACGGATGCATAGCCATAGGAGAGGGCGCAAATATGCCGACCACGCCGGAAGGTATTAAGATATTCCAGAAAGCGAAGATCATGTACGCTCCCGGAAAAGCGGCAAACGCCGGAGGCGTCGCCACGTCCGGGCTGGAGATGAGCCAGAACAGCATGAGACTATCGTGGACTAGAGAAGAAGTTGACGAAAGACTGCACAATATCATGATAGCTATACATGAATCGTGCGTGAAATACGGTAAACAGGGCGGCTACATCAACTACGTGGACGGGGCAAACATCGCGGGATTTGTAAAAGTAGCAGATGCGATGATCGATCAGGGCCTGGTATAAGCTCACTGCGCAAAGAAAGAAGGTAGATGTATAAAAGGCGTTTTTTAAGCCGGCAGTTGGTTTAGAGAACGCCTTTTTTACAAAATATTTATGGGCGACGCGATACTGGCATTAGAAGACGGGAAGATCTATAAGGGTGTTTCTTTCGGCGCCACCGGTGAAAGATACGGTGAAGTCGTATTTAATACAGCATGACCGGATATCAAGAAGTGCTGACAGACCCCTCATACAAAGGCCAGATCGTCACGATGACATACCCCTTGGTCGGGAATTACGGCGTAAATGATGAAGACGCCGAATCGCGTAAACCGTTCGTCGAAGGGTTTGTCGTTAAGGAGTGCAGCAAGATAGCGAGCAACTGGCGCAGCAAAAAAACGCTCGACGATTACCTGAAAGAGAACGATATTGTCGGGGTGGAGGGCATAGATACGAGAGACCTGACCTTGCATATACGCGAGGTTGGAACTATGAAGGCTGTTCTGTCCACAGTAGATACGGACGAGGAGAATCTTGTAAGGAAGGCACAAAAATCCCCCGGCCTTTTAGGAAGGGACCTCGTTAAAGAGGTAATAGCAGCAAAAGAATACGAATGGAACGATAAAGGCAGATATAAGGTCGTGGTTCTGGATTGCGGCGTAAAATTGAACACCCTCAGAGAACTCGCCAAGAACAATTGCAGGGTGGTCGTAGTTCCGGCGACGACCGGCCCCGAAGAGATACTTGCAATTGGCCCCGATGGGATTCTTCTTTCAAACGGCCCCGGAGATCCCGCGGCGCTGCCGTATATCGTAAAGACGACTCAAGGCCTTATCGGAAAAGTGCCCATATTCGGTATCTGCCTCGGCCACCAAATACTCGGCCAGGCTTTCGGCGGCAAGACTTATAAGCTCAAGTTCGGACATCACGGCGGCAATCAACCTGTGAAAGATGTAAAAACGGGAAAGGTCGCCATAAGCGTCCAGAATCACGGATTTTGTGTAGATATTGACACTCTGAATAAGCGGGAAATAGAGTTGACGCATCTTAACCTTAACGACCAAACGCTCGAAGGTATGCGCCACAAGAAACTTCCCATATTCTCCGTGCAGTTCCATCCCGAAGCGGCGCCCGGACCGCGCGACGCCGAGTATCTATTTGGGAAGTTTGCAGAATTAATGAAAAAGGAAAAAGTGAAAAGGTAAAAGTTATGAGTCGCTTCGCGACTTTTTATAATTCAAGTCTGAAAGACACAAAACTTTTTACTTTTGAGTTTTAACTTTTGAGTTAAAAAAATATGCCGAAGAGGAAAGACATAAAAAAGATATTGATAATAGGCTCAGGCCCTATTGTGATCGGACAGGCTTGCGAATTCGACTACTCCGGATCACAGGCATGCAAGGTCCTTAAACAGGATGGGTATAAGGTCATCCTTGTCAATTCAAACCCCGCGACCATAATGACCGATCCTGAACTGGCGCATCGGACCTATATCGAGCCTATAACTGTCGAGGCTATATCAAAGATCATCGAGAAAGAGAGACCTGACGCCCTTCTTCCGACACTCGGCGGGCAGACCGCCTTAAATACAACGGTCAATCTTGACAAAGCCGGCGTATTAAAGAAATATAAAGTCGAGGTTATAGGAGCGGACATAAAAGCCATTAAGAAAGCCGAAGACAGGCTTCTGTTCAAAAAAGCGATGATGAAGATAGGGCTGGATCTGCCCAAAAGCGGACTCGCGTATAACCTGAAAGAAGCTTTCAAGGTCGCCGAGAACATAGGGTTCCCGGCCATAATCAGGCCCAGCTTCACGCTTGGCGGGACCGGCGGAAACGTTGCCTATAATCTGGAGGAATTCAAGAGTAAGGCAAAGCTCGGCCTGGAATCGAGCATGATAAGCGAGATATTGATTGAGGAATCGGTAATAGGCTGGAAAGAATATGAACTGGAAGTCATGAGGGACCTTAAGGATAACGTCGTCATAATATGCTCCATAGAGAACTTCGACCCAATGGGAGTGCACACCGGGGACAGCATAACGGTGGCGCCGGCCCAGACATTAACTGACAGGGAATACCAGGCTATGCGGGACGCCGCAATAGCCTGCATACGCGAGATAGGCGTTGAAACGGGTGGCTCCAATATCCAGTTTGCCGTCAACCCCGATACGGGCAGGATGGTCGTGATCGAGATGAACCCGAGAGTCTCGAGAAGCTCCTCCCTTGCCTCAAAGGCGACAGGATTCCCGATAGCCAAGATAGCCGCAAAACTGGCTGTCGGATATACTCTCGACGAGATACCGAACGACATAACCGAAAAGACGCCTGCCTGCTTTGAGCCGTCAATAGATTACTGCGTCGTCAAGATCCCGCGGTTCACATTCGAAAAGTTCCCGGCGGCGGACCCTACGCTTTCGATATCAATGAAATCTGTCGGCGAGGCCATGTCGATAGGCAGGACATTCAAGGAGGCACTCCAGAAAGGGCTACGTTCTTTAGAGATAAAGAAGTCGGGCCTGGAAACTATTTTATTCAAAGAGAGCCTTAACGACATAAGGCCCGAAGAAGATACTATAGAGCTCATATATGATAAATTAAGGACCCCGAACGCGGACAGGATATTCTATATAGGCGATGCCATACGTGCGGGCATAGGTATAGATGAGATATTCGAAGCCACGAAGATTGACCGCTGGTTTCTGCATAACATTAAGGAGATCATAGACCTTGAGCGCGAGATTATAAACAGCAGCGGCGTTATCTCAGCTTCATTATTAACCAAAGCTAAGCAGTACGGCTTCAGCGATAAGCAGCTGGCTACCATTACAAACACAGAAGAAGAGGAAATCCTGGAACTTCGTAGGAGCAATAACATTGTGCCTGACTTTAAAATCGTAGATACCTGCGCTGCTGAATTTAAAGCTCTTACACCTTATTATTATTCTACTTATGATCATGGACAGACATGATCCTGTTAACAATAAAAAGGTTAAACCGAAATTTTATTGATTACCCCCGGCTTTCCTGCTAAAATGCTCCTATCAAAAAATAGGAGACCACAATGGGTAAGGATAATTTTTCTTTCGACATAGTTTCCGAAGTCAATCTTCAGGAAGTTGATAATGCAGTCAATCAGGCGCAGAAAGAACTTTCCCAAAGGTTCGATTTTAAGAATACCAATTCTTCTATCGATTACAAAAAAGAAGAGAAGAAGATAATCCTCGTCTCCAGCGACGATTTCAAACTGCGCTCCCTCGCGGATATACTGTCCTCGAAGATGGTGAAGAGGGGAGTCTCGCTAAAATCCCTTACCTTCAAAGATGCGGAGAAGGTTTTCGGGGGAAATCTCCAGCAGACGGTCGAGCTGGCGTCAGGCATATCAAAGGAGAAGGCCAAGGAGCTCGTCAAGATCATCAAAGACCTCGGATTAAAAGCGCAAACCCAGATCGAAGGCGAAAAGATAAGGGTATTCTCGCCCAAGAAGGACGACCTCCAGGCTGTCATCGCACATTTGCGGAAGATCGATTTCCCGCTGGCGCTCAGTTTCATCAACTACCGCTAATGGTCACGATAGGTTCTACCAGGATCGACACTAATATATTCCTCGCGCCTTTGTCCGGATGTTCAGACCTCGCGTTCAGGCTGATCGCCCGCGAACATGGCGCAAAATTTTGCTTCTTCGAGATGGTAGATTCAAACTCTATAGTCTACGGCGGCCACCGCAAGAGCCTATCCATCCTCGACACAAACGGACAGGATACGCCGATAGCCGCCCAGGTCCTCGGCGAGGACCCATCCTCCGTGCTTCGCGCGGCGACTACGATGCTGGAACGCTCCAAAGCCTCTTTCATGGACATTAACGCGGCCTGCCCGGTAAAGAAGGTCATCAAAAAAGGAGCGGGGGCATATCTGCTGAAAAATAGCGGAACCCTGTGCAAGATAATAAAGAAGCTCGCCCTGGCGCTCCCGATACCGGTCACAGTCAAGATACGGTCAGGGTTTGAGGTGTCCGACATAAAATTGATCACGGGAATAGCCAAAAAATGCGAATCGAGCGGTGCTTCCGCGATATTCATCCATGGAAGGAGCCGCGCTCAGGGGTATGCGGGCGAAGTGGACTACAAGGCCATAAAGGCGGTAAAGGAATCTGTGAAGATACCGGTATTCGGCACAGGCAACATATTCTCAGGAGAATCGGCCAAAAGGATGTTCGATGAGACAGGATGCGACGGCATATCTGTCGCCAGGGGGGCGCTCGGCAACCCATGGATATTCCAAGAGATCGAGAGTCACCTCAAAAGCGGCGCGCCTTCGCAGCCGGTGCCGCTTGAAACGAGAAAGGCCGTCCTGAAAAAGCATCTATCATATGTCCACAGATATAGGCGGTCGGGTTCACCCGGGATAATCGGCTTCATGCGAAAGATAGCGCTATGGTACCTCAAGGGGTTCCCGAACGCCGCGAAAATGCGGCATCAGATATCTGTTGTAAATGACTACGAAAAAATGTTAGAATTAATTGATTCTTAAATGAGAGGCAATTTTATGAGAGACTTTTCAATACGCTTTGCGATCAATATTATCGCGCTTTTTGCGGTCATCTATATAGCAGGCGGGGTCAGCGCCGACAGCTGGCAATCGATAGTAGCAGCCGGCCTTGTCCTGGGCCTCTTGAACGCATTTTTAAAGCCGATCATCCTCCTCCTGACGCTTCCATTGAACATTGTTTCGCTCGGATTATTTACGCTTATCGTAAACGGATTCCTTTTTTACATGACCTCAAAATTTGTAAAGGGTTTTAACATAGTCGATTTCTGGAGCGCCTTCTGGGCCGCGCTATTATTCAGCGCGATAAGTTTCTTCCTGAATATGCTGCTGCTTCCAAAGATAAGCATACGCAGCCGGCCTGACGACGCTTATTATTCGGAAGAGCCGAAATACGACGATGTCATCGACGTAGAAGGCGAGGTCGATGAAGCCAAAGAGGATAACGGAGAGAAAGATGAATAAAAAGATGAAGATAGCCGTAATTGCCATACTTGCCGTCGCCGCATTGTATTTTATTTGCAGGCATATCTGTATAAGAGTGGTAAATTATGAGATAGCCGGTATGCAGATACCGTCAAGATACAATATCATAACAGGAAAGATAACGCCTCTCGCCAGTTACAATAAAAAGGGCGATCTGAAAACTGTCCAAAAGTTCAATACCAGAAAACTGGGGCTATCCGAAGACCAGGTTACGATCGCCAAATTCAGGTGGGCCATATTTGAAGAGTGGGCCAACTCGCGCCCGGAATACAAGGGGTGGCAGGATAACGAAGAACTGTTCAAAAAAGCGAACGACGCTTTCAAAAATCAGATAAGCGGAAAGAGATAATGCGGCAGACGATGGTAAAAAACGGCTTTGACAACGATAAGTACCTCAGAGAACAGACAGCCGCTATCACCGACCGTGTAAAGAAATTCGGGAACAAACTATACCTGGAATTCGGGGGGAAGCTCTGCTTCGATTACCACGCCGCGAGAGTCCTGCCCGGATATGATCCCAACGTCAAGATAAGACTGCTGCAGTTATTAAAAGACAAGCTGGATATCGTCCTGGCCATCTACGCCGGAGACATTGAAAAAGGCAGGGTGCGCGGCGACTTCGGCATAACGTACGATGCGGCCACATTCAAGCTCATAGACGACCTTAGGAAATGGGGCCTCGACATAGTTGCAGTGGTTATTACGCGGTTCCAGGAACAGCCCGCCGCCGTCATATTCAAGAACAAACTGGAACGCAGAGGAGTAAAGGTATATCTTCATTATCCGATCCCCAGGTATCCCGCTGACATAGATTTCGTAGCAAGCGAACAGGGTTTCGGCAAGAACCAGTATATAGAAACTACGAAGCCGATAGTAGTTGTAACCGCTCCCGGGCCGAACAGCGGTAAGCTTTCCACATGCCTTTCACAACTGTACCATGAACATAAACGCGGGATCAACGCAGGATACGCCAAATTTGAGACATTTCCGATATGGAACATACCGCTGAAACACCCTGTGAACGTCGCTTATGAGGCCGCCACAGCCGATATTATGGACTTCAACCTGGTCGACCCGTTCCATCTGTCCCAGTATAAAGAGACTGCGATAAATTACAACAGGGACGTCGAGAGTTTCCCGATATTGAAATTGATGCTGACAAAGATCCTTGATAGAAGCGCTAACCTCCCGATGTATAATTCTCCCACAGATATGGGCGTAAACCGCGCCGGATTCGGCATAATTGACGATAAGGTAGTCCAGGAAGCGGCAAAACAGGAATTAATACGGAGATTCTTCAGATACAATACCGAATACGTGCTCGGCATAGAGAAGATAGACACGGTCGACAGAGTCGCCCTGCTTATGGAAGGGATGGGCGTAAAAGTCATTGACAGGCCTGTCGTAGAATCGGCGCGCAAATCGGCTGATGAGGCGGAAAAGAACGGCAAGGGCTTTGCCGGTATCTTTTGCGGCGCGGCTATCCAGCTTAAAGACGGCCGCATAGTAACCGGAAAGAACTCCAAGCTTATGCACGGCGCGTCGAGCCTTACGCTCAATGCGGTGAAGATATTAGCCAACATACCGGATGAGATACTGCTCCTTTCGCCCCATATAATCAACCAGATATCGAAGCTCAAGGAAGGCGTCCTCAACGCTGAGCCGGAATCACTGGACCTGGAAGAGACCCTGATAGCCTTATCGATAAGCGCAACCACAAATCACACCGCGGAAATAGCGATGATTAAGCTGAAAGAGCTGCGGGGCTGCGAAGTTCACATGACCCACATACCCACCCCCGGGGATGAAGTCGGTCTGAAGATGCTGGGGGTAAACCTCACTACGGACGGTAAGTTCTCCTCCCGAAATTTATTCGTCGTATAGGCCTTGCCGCATGCCATATTGCCCTTGACATAAGCTCATTATGCGTGTTATAATTTTTTATTAATAGAAAGCGCACATTCTAAAGAATGTGAATTTATATATGGAAAATTATATGGCTATGGATATTCTGAATGTTCATCAAAAAGGGGTGTACACCATACAAGGCGAGTAAGTTATTACCGCAATGTCGGAGAATTGTGGCCAGGGGGACTATCGTCTCTGCTGGCCTTTTTTATTTGCTGTAGGTTCGTAAGTAAACAATTTGCCGACGCCGAACTTCTCCGATAAACATTCATAGACGCAGGTATATAGAAAATTGATTATGATAACTAATCAGATAAAAGAGGATAAGCCATCCCGCCGGAAAAAGGTTCTGATATTAGGCGGAGGCCCAAACAGGATAGGGCAAGGCATAGAATTCGATTACTGCTGCTGCCACGCCTCGTACGCCCTTAAGGAAGAGGGAATAGAGAGCATAATGATAAACTGTAACCCTGAGACGGTATCAACGGACTATGATACTTCCGACAAGCTCTATTTCGAACCTCTCACCGTTGAGGATGTAATGAATATCGTTGACCTGGAAAAACCTATAGGCGCCATCGTCCAATTCGGCGGACAGACGCCTCTTAATATATCCGGCGCGCTTGCAAAAGCCGGATTGGGTATTCTCGGAACGAGCCCCGACTCGATAGATATCGCCGAGGACAGAAAAAGGTTCCAGCATATGCTGAAGAAACTAAAACTCATCCAACCCGAGAACGGGACCGCTACCTCAATCCACGAAGCCAAGGAAGTCGCCGCGAAGATCAGTTATCCTGTAGTGGTCAGGCCGTCTTTTGTCCTGGGCGGAAGAGCGATGGAGATCGTGTATGATGAAAGAGCCCTGGAAGACTACATGGCTAAGGCGGTTGAGGCCTCGCCGGAACGGCCCATACTGATAGATAAATTCCTCGAAGACGCCATAGAGGTCGATGTCGACGCCATCGCGGACGGAACGACGTGCGTAATAGGCGGAATAATGGAGCATATTGAAGAAGCCGGGATTCACTCCGGCGACAGCGCGATGGTCCTTCCGCCGCATACTCTCGCCAAGGAGATCATTGAAACTATAAAGAAGAACACTTATGCCATGGCCAAAGAACTGAAAGTAAAAGGCCTGATGAATGTCCAGTTTGCGGTAAAGAACAATACCGTGTATGTCCTTGAGGTAAACCCAAGGGCCAGCCGGACCATTCCTTTTGTAAGTAAGGCTGTAGGCGTTCCGCTGGCAAAACTCGCCACAAAGATAATGCTGGGAAAGACGCTGAAAGAACTCGGTTTCACAAAAGAGAAAAATATTAACTATGTGGCGGTCAAAGAATCGGTCTTTCCGTTTATCCGCTTCCCGGGCGTAGACGCTATTCTTGGGCCGGAGATGAAGTCTACGGGCGAGGTAATGGGCATAGATACGACCTTTGCGTCGGCATACTTAAAGAGCCAGATCGCTTCCGGCCAGAAATTGCCGACAAAAGGCACCGTCTTTATCAGCGTCAAGAACCAGGACAAAAGGAACATAGTATTCATAGCGAAGAAGCTGGCAGATCTCGGGTTTGACATAATGGCAACGGCCGGCACGGCGATGGCCCTCAACAGTAACGACATAGAGGTCCAGGTTTTGCCTAAATTGCACGAGGGAAGGCCTAATATAATTGATTATATAAAGGACAACAAGGTATCGCTGATAATCAATACGGCTCTGGGTAAATCAACAAAGGCTGACGACGCAAAGATCAGGTCTCAGGCGATACTTTATAACATACCGCTCATAACAACCCTTTCAGGGGCGCAGGCATCAGTGAACGGTATAGAGAGTATGATAAAAAAACCTAAAATATCGGTCACATCTCTGCAAGAGTACCATAAAAAACTGAAGTTAAAGAAATAGGGGGCAAATGAAGGATTACTGCGGCGTAGTAGGAATATACGGCAATAAGAACGCCTCCCAGCTGGCGTATCTCGCGCTGTATGCTTTGCAGCATAGGGGAGAAGAGTCGTCGGGAATAGCGACCTTTGACGGAAAAAAAGTATATCTGCACAAAGGCATGGGGCTCGTCGGGGATGTATTCAATGAGAACAACCTGAAAAAACTGAAAGGTGACCTTGCTGTGGGCCATGTAAGATACTCCACGACCGGTTCCAGCACCGTGAAGAATATCCAGCCTCTTTTGATAAACCACAAAAAAGGGTTCATCGCAGTAGCCCATAACGGCAATCTTACCAATTCGGTAGAACTGAAAAATGAACTGGAGGATTCCGGCTCCATACTGCAGACGACCATGGATTCGGAGCTTATTGTCCACTTCCTGGTCAAAGACCACCTTAACAATTACAGAGAGAAGATCGCCCCAATAGCCGCGCGGCTCGACGGAGCATATTCTTTCGTCCTGATGATAAATGACACCATGTATGCCATAAGGGATCCTCACGGGTTCAGGCCGCTCTGTATAGGAAAATTGGAAGGGGGGTATGTCGTCGCAAGCGAGACCTGCGCCCTCGACATGATCCAGGCTACTTATATAAGGGACGTTGAGCCCGGAGAGATCATAATAATAGATAAAAAGGGCATCACGTCCGTCAAGATACCGGCGGTGAAAAAACACGCCTTTTGCATATTCGAATATATATATTTCTCGCGGCCGGACAGCAACATATTCACAAAAAGCGTATACCTTACGAGGAAGAACCTGGGCAGGACGCTTGCGAAAGAGCATCCGGTCGATGCGGACATCGTCATGCCTATACCCGACTCCGGGACCTTTGCCACGTTGGGATATGCCGAAGAGTCGCATATACCTCTGGAAATGGCTTTCGTAAGGAACCACTATATAGGCCGGACATTCATACAACCAAGCCAGATGATAAGGGACTTCAAGGTTAAGGTCAAGTTAAATCCGGTCAGGGACGCGTTAAAAGGAAAGCGCGTGATCATAGTAGAGGACTCCATAGTGCGCGGAACGACCTCGAGGGGCAGGGTAAGGGCGCTCAGGCAGGCCGGAGCAAGCGAGATACATATGCGCGTAAGCTGCCCCCCGCTGGTATCTCCGTGTTTTTACGGCATAGATTTCCCTACGAAAAAAGAGCTGATAGCGTCGAACCATACTATCGAAGAGGTGGGGCGGTTCATCGGCGTAGACAGCTTAAAGTATTTGAGCCTGGAAGGAATGCTGGATTCCATGATGCTGCCCAAAGAAGAATTCTGCACGGCATGCTTCACGGGAGATTATCCGACCAAGGTATGTAAGCCGCCGTCAAAAAAATCGCTTGAAAAAAAGTGTTGCGCGGGTATCGTAGACAAAAAGAAGGGTTAGGAAGTATAATTGGCAAGAGAAAAGATCGTAATAATAGACTTCGGCTCACAGTATAACCAGCTCATCGCCAGGAAGGTGCGGGAGCTGAACGTATTCTGCGAGATAGTCCCTCCGGACATATCCCCGGATTCATTAGACCTGCGGCAGGTTAAAGGCATAATACTTTCGGGCGGCCCGGCAAGCGTTTACTCCCATAACGCGCCCTCTTGCGATAAGCGCCTTTTTTCTCTCGGAATACCCGTGCTTGGCATATGCTACGGAATGCAGCTGATGGCAAAGCTCCTTGGGGGAAACGTAGAACGCTCGAATTCCAGGGAATATGGGCGCGCGGTATTTACGGCCACAAGCCGCCATTCTCTCTTCGCGGGCATCCCCAAGAAGAGCACTTCGTGGATGAGCCACGGGGATCAGGTAAGAAAGATGCCCGCCGGATTCAGAAAAATCGGATCTTCAAAGAATACGCCGATAGCCGCTTTTGCGAATATTGAGCTTAGCCTGTCAGGCGTCCAGTTCCACCCGGAAGTGGCACACACTAAATACGGCAAGACTATCCTCAAGAATTTCGTCAAAGATATCTGCGGCGCGGCCGGCGACTGGTCCATGAGATCGTTTGTCAAGGAAACCATATCCGACATCAGGAAAACGGCAGGGAAAGAAAAGGTCATATTAGGACTGTCCGGCGGCGTCGATTCATCGGTCGCAGCTGTCCTGATAAATATGGCTATCGGTCATAAGCTCACATGCATATTCATCGACAACGGACTGCTGAGAAAGAACGAAGCTCGCCTTGTGCGCGAGGTCTTTCAAAAACATTTCAAGATAAACCTGCGTGCAGTAGATGCTTCGGACCTGTTCCTGGAAGCCCTGAAGGGAGTGACAAACCCTGAACGAAAAAGAAAGATCATTGGAAAGACATTCATCAGTATATTCGACATTGAAGCAAAGAAGATCGGCGGGGTCAGATTCCTCGCTCAGGGCACATTATATCCTGACCTGATAGAATCTCGTTCCGCGTTCGGAGGCCCCAGCGCCACAATCAAGACGCATCATAATGTCGGAGGCTTACCGAAGAAGATGCGGCTCAAGCTTATAGAACCTCTAAAATACCTGTTCAAGGACGAGGTAAGGATGGTGGGCAGGGAATTGGGCATACCGCAGGAAGTTTTGGGACGCCACCCATTCCCGGGACCCGGCCTTGCAGTACGCATACTCGGCGAAGTTACAAAGGACAGGTGCGACATACTGCGCGAAGTAGACGACAGGTTCATCTCGACGCTGATAAAGGACGGGCTCTACGATAAGATATGGCAGGCCTTCGCTGTTTTGTTGCCGATAAAATCCGTAGGCGTCATGGGAGATGAGAGGACGTACGAAAACGTCGTGGCGATAAGGGCGGTAACGAGCGTTGACGGCATGACGGCGGATTGGGCCCGGATACCTTACGAGGTCCTGGCAAGGATATCGAACAGGATAATCAACGAGGTAAAAGGCGTTAACAGGGTGGCATACGACATAAGCTCTAAACCGCCTTCTACAATAGAATGGGAATAGCCGCATAATGGTATATAGAATCGAGGTTTCAGAAAAAGAAGGCTTTGCGGATCCTGTCGGTTTAGGAGTTAAAAAGGACATAGAGGACCTGGGATTAAAAGGCCGGATAAAGGATGTAAAGACCGTCCAGGTCTACCTCCTGGAGGGCGAGCTCACCGATCTTGACATAGACCGCATATGCGCGAACCTTCTCATCGATCCGGTCACACAGAGGTTCAGTTATAACCGGAATATACCGAGGGAGGAGAAATTCAAGGTAGTCGAGGTCGCGCATAATCCCGGCGTCATGGATCCTGTAGAAGAGAGCGCAAAAAAAGCTATCGCCGATATGGGGATAAATGGCGTCCGTACCGTAAGGACCGCCCGGAAATACCTCATTGACGGGAGATTGTCTTACCCGGAGATCCATTCCATTGCTAAAAAAATCCTTTATAATAAGGTCATCCAGCACATAGTCAAAGGCCAATCACAGATCCATGCCGAAATAGAACCGTACCGGTTCAAGCTTACACATATAAAGTTATTGAAGGCGAACGCGCGCCAATTATTGAAGATATCGAAGGAAGGGCAATTGTTCCTGAGCCTCGTCGAGATGAAGACGATACAAAAATATTTCAGGTCCTTAAAGAGGGATCCCACCGACTGCGAGCTCGAAACGATCGCCCAAACATGGTCGGAGCACTGCAAACATAAGACATTCCGCGGAAATATAGAATTCGACGGTAAGATAATACGCAATCTTTTAAAGAACACGGTCATGAAAGTCACCAAAGAGCTCAATAAGCCATGGTGTGTATCGGTATTCCAGGATAACTCAGGCATAATACGGTTCGACGAAAAACACAATGTCTGTTTTAAGGTAGAGACCCACAACCATCCGTCGGCTCTTGAGCCTTACGGAGGAGCCGGCACCGGAACAGGCGGCGTAATACGCGACCCGCTGGGTACCGGACTGGGAGCCAAACCAATAATCAACACAGATATATTCTGCTTCGGACGACCGGATTACCCTTATAGTAAGCTGCCAAAAGGCGCCCTGCATCCAAAAAGGATCATGAAAGGGGTAGTGGCAGGCGTGCGGGATTATGGGAACAGGATGGGGATACCGACATCGAACGGCGCGGTCCTTTTTGACGATAATTTCGTCGGCAATCCGCTCGTATTTTGCGGGAACGTCGGTATAATGCCTAAGAACAAATCGTTTAAAAAAGTAAACACAGGAGATCTTATAGTCGTGGCAGGGGGAAGAACCGGCAGAGACGGGATACACGGAGCGACATTCTCTTCAGGAGAGCTGACGCATAAGTCTGAAGAGATGTCGGGGTCGGCGGTCCAGATAGGTAACCCTATACAGGAGAAGAAATTAACGGACGCCATCCTGCGCTCGCGCGACATGGGCCTGTATAACGCCATAACCGATTGCGGCGCAGGAGGATTGTCCAGCGCGGTCGGAGAGATGGGTGAAAAGTTAGGTGCGGAGGTCTATCTTGAAAAGGTTCCGTTGAAATACAAGGGGCTCACCTACGACGAAATATGGATATCGGAAGCGCAGGAGAGGATGGTAATGGCCGTAGACCGTAATAAAATGGAGGCTCTTTTAAAAGTCTTCGAACGCGAGAACGTGGAAGCTGCAGTCATAGGAAGATTCACGGGAGACGGTAATTTAAAGCTACTATATGACGGAAATGTCGTATGTGACATGAAAATGAAATTCATACATGACGGCCTCCCGGAAATCACAAGAAAAGCCGCATGGAATAGGATTGTCTTTAAAGAACCGCGCGCCGATACTAAAAAAACGGATTTCACCAAAGATCTGCTTGCCCTACTATCCACCCTGAACATAGCCAGCAAAGAATGGATCATCAGGCAATATGACCATGAGGTACAGGGCGGGAGTGTATTAAAGCCTTTACAGGGAGTGGGAGGAGGCGGGCCCGGAGACGCCTGCGTGACCCGCCCGATCTTAGATTCAAAAAGAGGCATTATCCTGTCATGCGGTATAAACCCTGATTACGGCAAGATAGACCCTTACTGGATGGCGGCAAGCGTAATAGACGAGGCATTAAGGCAGGTCGTTGCGGTTGGCGGGGATATAAAAAGATCCGCCATACTGGATAACTTCTGTTGGGGCAACACGAATAAGCCGGATAGGTTAGGCGCTCTTGTCCGCGCGTCGCAGGCTTGTTACGACATAGCGAAGGCATACGGCGTTCCTTTTATTTCAGGGAAGGATAGCCTTAATAACGAATATTCCTCCGGAAATAAGACAATATCCATACCTCATACGCTTTTAATCTCATGCATCTCGGTAATGGAGGATATTTCAAAGGCCGTGACGATGGACGCTAAAAAACCGGGCAACAGCGTTTATCTTGTAGGACTTACACACGATGAGCTCGGCGGATCGCAGTATTACAAGATGAGGGGATTCACCGGGAATTCCGTCCCCAAAGTCGATGTCACACACGGAAAAGGCTTAATGGCCGCGCTGACCAGCGCGATCCACAAAGGCTGTATAGCTTCCTGCCATGACTGCTCTGAAGGCGGACTGGCCGTCGCCCTCTCTGAAATGGCTTTTGCAGGAGGGCTGGGCATGTCTGTCAACCTGTCTGAGTCGGCACAGCCTGCATCGCAGAAGGGTCTACGCAATGAAGTCCTGCTCTTCTCGGAATCGAATACGCGTTTCATCGTGGAAGTCTCCAATGAAAAAAAGTTCAGCGTCGCCATGAAAAAAATACCGGTATGTAAGCTGGGCTGCGTTACTGAAGACGGGTCTTTCAAGATAGCCGATGGATCCGGAAGAACGATAATCTCAACAGATATTGAAAAACTAAAGAGCGCATGGCAAAACCCGTTTAGGGATCTCTAAACCATGAAAAATATAAAAGTCGCGGTCCTAAGGACTGCCGGCACAAATTGTGACAATGAAACGGCATTCGCTTTCGAAGCGGCCGGCGCCGAGGCCGAATTTGTGCATGTAAACGACTTCGCGAAAAAAGAAAATGGATTTTCTGAATATCATATCCTCGCCTTACCGGGAGGCTTCACCTACGGCGATGATATAGCAAGCGGGAAAATACTTGCAAATGAGTTGAAATTTAAGCTTGTGGATGAGTTGCAGAAATTCATTAATGAAGGGAAGCTTATCATCGGAATATGCAACGGCTTCCAGATACTTGTAAAAGCGGGACTGCTGCCGAACCTGTCCGGCGATTTCCGGTTTATAGAAGCGACTCTGACGTTGAATGACTCTAATAAATTTGAAGACAGGTGGGTATATTTAAAAAAAGTCAAAAATCGAAAGGCAAAAAACAAATGTATATGGGTTGAGGGGATCGAAGATACCATATATCTGCCCGTCGCGCATGGTGAGGGAAAATTTATCCCTAAAGACAGAAAAGTGCTGGATCGGATCAAAGAAAACGATTTGATCGTTTTTGAATACGTTGACGAGAAAGGGGTGAGGAAAGGGTATCCGCATAACCCGAACGGTTCCATAGAGAGCATAGCCGGGATATGCGATAAAACCGGCAGGATCTTCGGGCTGATGCCGCATCCTGAGAGACATATAAGCCCATACCAGCATCCTGCGTGGACCAGGCGCGGGAAGAGGCCTGAGTATTCAGGAGATGGTTTTAAGATATTTAAAAATGGGGTTGATTTCGCAAAAAAACGATTGTAAATTCCTTCTATTTGGTATATATTCATAAAAAAGGAGATGGGCTATGAAAAAGATTTCGATAGCAAATCAAAAAGGTGGTTGCGGTAAGACGACAACGGCCATTAACCTATCGAGCGCTCTTGCCGCGTCCGGCAAGAAAATTCTTTTAATAGACCTGGATCCGCAGGCTCATGCCTCTTTCGGGCTAGGGGTAAACACTAAATCCGCAGACAGATATATATATAATGTCCTGACCGATCTGACTGAAAAACAGCATCCCATAGACGAGTGCATATCGAACGTATGCCAGAACCTGGACATAGTCCCGTCCAACATACTGCTGAGCACATTGGAGCAGGAATTAAAAGACAAGGAGGACGCGGTCTCGCGCCTTCATCAAATATTAACGGCGTCCGGACTTAACTACGATTACGTCGTAATGGACTGCCCGCCAAGCCTCGGCTTCCTGACATTCAACGCCCTCAGGGCATCGGACCTCGTCATCGTCCCGATAGACATGAGCGCGTTTTCGCTTATGGGGGTAGGAAAATTGTTAGGTATGCTGGAACTGATAAATATAAAGATAAATCATGCCCCTACGGTGAACGCGCTTGCCACGATCTTCGACAGAAGGACAAAATATTCCCAGACGATGCTCGACGAGATAAAATCCTTCTTCAAGCACCAGATGCTTGAAACGGTCATACGTATGAATGTGGCCCTCAAAAAAGCGGTTGCCCAGGGTATATCGGTCATACAGTTCGATAAAGATTCTAATGGGGCGCAGGATTACATGGCTCTTGCCGGGGAGATTCTCAAGGCCGATGAAGAGACCGTCAAATCCGAAAATACGGACCCCGCCGAAACAGAGGCAGCTGTATCTGTCGGCCAACAATTGGACAATGTAATGACCGCGGCGTCCCAGGCCATAGCCAAGAATATAGAACAGGCGTTCAGGGAGGTGCAATTTAAGATAAACGCGCCGAACGCAAAAGATATCTATATAGTCGGCGACTTCAATCACTGGAAGATATGCGAAGAGAATAAACTCTCAAGGATTGAGGACGGAAGCTGGCAAAAGAAGTTTGAGCTTTCTCCCGGAAGGTATAAATACAAGTTTGTCATTGACGGCGAATGGACGCTCGATTCGGCAAACCAGGAGCGCATACAGAACGCGTACGGGACATTCGATTCCGTTTTGTCGCTCTAAAGGGAGAAGCCACGGGACCTTCAGCGCATGCCGTCGTATCCGGCCTTGTCAGCATAGGAGTAGGGTATTACTTCGGATCTATAAATTGTGCGGCCATATCCTTCGCCTCGGGAATACTTATAGATATTGACCATCCGATAGATTATTTTTTCACGCATAGCAAGATCCTTGATGTAAAGGACATGTTCAGGGAGTATCGCCTGATGGAGCCGAAGAAAGTTTTCGTAGCGCTCCACTCATATGAACTGATAACGCTTTTATGGGTAGCCATAAGCGTTTTTTCATTATCTGACGCCTGGGTAGCGCTGGCAATAGGTTTAACACAACATCTCATATTTGACCAGTTCACAAATCCCGTCAAGTTGTTCGGATATTTTTTCACGTACAGGGCATTGAATCATTTTGACCCGCGAAAATTACTTTTCGCAAGTAGAAAGGTTAACGGATGGCAACATTAAAAGGTGATTTCACAAAAGAAGACCCATGGCGCATATTCAGGATAATGAGTGAATTCGTAGACGGTTTCGAGGAACTTTCCGATGTAAATAACGCGGTAACTATCTTCGGCTCGGCCAAATCAGACCCGTCAAGCAAGTTCTATAAAAGCGCTGAGACAACTGCCGCATTACTGGTAGAGCACGGCTATTCCGTAATAACGGGAGCCGGACCCGGTATAATGGAAGCGGCGAACAAAGGGGCCAAAAAAGCAGGGGGCGAATCTATAGGCCTGAACATACTGATACCGACCCAGCAGAAACCAAACAAGCACATAACGCGTGTCGTAGAATTCAAATATTTCTTCTGCAGAAAAGTGATGTTCCTGAAATATGCAAAAGCGCTTGTTGCCTTCCCCGGCGGCTTCGGGACCCTTGATGAATTCTTCGAAGCGATAACGTTGGTCCAGACGAACAGGATAGACTCTTTTCCGATAATAGTTGTGGATAAGAAATACTGGAAAGGGCTGATTAGCTGGATGGAAGATACATTACTATCCAACAAGATGATAGATAAACCTGACCTCGGGATATTCAAAGTAGTGGACACGCCGCGGGAAGTAGTCAGCTTAATAAACGACTTCTACAAGAGGAACAAGCCTTCCCCCAAGAGACTCCTCTGATATTACCAATCCTCCATAAATAAAAAGGATGGCAACAGCACTGTGTAGGTAACTTGTACCTTAAGGCCCGAGAACGGGTCACTCTAAGCTGTTGTCATCCATATATAGTATACCTCAAGTTTTTAAAAAAGGCAAGGTGATAGAAACGAATTTATCCTGCGCCGTATTTAGGACTTTGAAATATCCGGAAACCATGTTAAAATAGCATCATAACGTAACCACTTACAGGATAGAATGTTATGAGCAAAGAATATGATGTAATTGTAGTAGGCGGAGGCCATGCCGGATGCGAGGCAAGCCTGGCGGCATCAAAGCTGGGCTGCAAGACGCTCCTCTTGACCATGAATATGGATACTATTGGGCTTATGTCCTGCAACCCTGCCATCGGAGGGCTTGCCAAAGGCCAGCTTGTAAAAGAGATAGACGCACTTGGAGGCCAGATGGCCAGAGCAACCGATGCCACAACTATCCAATTCAGGCTTCTTAACACAAAAAAAGGCCCGGCCGTAAGATCTTCCAGGGCTCAGGTAGACAGGCAGGCATACAGGCTATACATGAGATCCGCGATGGAAGCTCAGAGCTGCCTGGATATTAAAGAGGGGATGGTAGAAGAGATATCAGTAAAGAGCGGCAGGATGTCCGGCGTCAAGACTTCCTTAAATGAGACGTATGTCACAAAATCCCTCATAGTGACTCCGGGAACATTTTTAAACGGGCTTATCCATATAGGCCTTGAACATACCCAGGGTGGGCGGATAGGCGAAAAAAATTCTACCGGGTTATCGAGCGCATTAAATAGGCTCGGATTAAAGCTTGGACGGCTTAAGACAGGCACTTGCGCTCGCCTTGATGGAAAGACCATCGACTTCTCCCGGCTCACACCTCAATATGGAGACGACCCGATAACTCCCTTCTCATTCCAGACCGCAAGGATCCCGAGGGAACAGCTACCCTGCTATATTACATATACCAACAAAAATACCCATGATATCATAAGGGAAAACCTCGACAGGTCGCCGCTGTTTACAGGCATAATAAAAGGTACGGGTGTCCGCTATTGCCCGTCGATAGAAGACAAGATATACCGTTTTCCGGACCGGGACAGGCACCATATTTTTCTGGAGCCCGAAGGATTAAATACAACAGAGTATTATCCAAACGGTATTTCAACAAGCCTGCCCATCGATGCTCAGGAAAAGCTGGTAAATTCGATAGAGGGGCTGGAGAACGCCAGGATCACAAAGCCGGGTTACGGGATAGAATATGATTATATAGAGCCTACACAGCTATATCCCACAATGGAAACAAAAGAGATATCGGGCCTGTATCTGGCCGGACAGATCAACGGGACCACAGGATATGAAGAAGCTGCCGGTCTCGGTCTTATGGCAGGCATCAACGCCGCCTTAAAAATAAAAGAAGAGCAGCCGCTCATTCTGAAACGATCTCAGGCTTATATAGGAGTCCTCATAGACGATCTTGTGACAAAAGGCACCAGCGAACCGTACCGCATGTTCACTTCTCGCGTCGAATACAGACTTCTGCTCAGGGAAGACAACGCCGATTCGAGACTTACGCCCGTTGGTCACGGCATCGGCCTCGTCAATGACAAGCAATATGAGAGAGCCATGACAAAGAAGGGGAAGGTGGACAAAGCGATAGCAAGGCTTAAAGGCTCACGCATGGAGAAGGCATTGCGCCGGCCGGGCGCATCGTATAACGATACCATCTGTTTGCTGGAAGGAGCTTCTAGAGAGGCCATGGAACTTTTCCCGGAAGAGATAAAAGAAGTCGAGATAGAAGTAAAATACGAAGGCTTTATCAAGAGACAGCTCAGCGAGGTAGCGCGTCTTGATAAGATCGAAAGGATCAAGGTGCCTGCCGGCATACAGTATAAGGAGATACACGGCCTGTCTTCGGAAATAAAGGAAAAATTATTAACGGCCCGGCCGACAGATCTGGGGCAGGCATCGAGGATCTCAGGCGTAACCCCGGCAGCCATATCCATACTTATGGTATATATTGAGAAAACGAGAAGACGTGAAGCTTTATAACGATTACAATTCATACCTCAAAGAAAAATTCGGACAAAAAGTATACAGGATAGGTCTGGACGCCGGATTTTCCTGCCCAAACCGCGACGGCACTAAAGGTTACGGCGGATGCGCCTACTGCAATGAGACCGGCTCCAGGTCATCTTATACCGAACCGGGGAGGCCTGTAGCAGAACAACTGAAGCAAAGGATACAATATTTAAAAACCAATAAAGGGGCTCAAAAATTCATCGCATATTTTCAGGCCTTTACCAACACTTACGCTCACCCGGAAGTTTTAAAAAGGACGTATGACAACGTCCTGGGTTTCGAAGAGATAGTCGGTATCTCCATAGGAACGAGGCCCGATGCGATCGATCGCGATAAACTTGAAATCATCTCTTCTTATAAGAAGAGATACGATGTATGGATAGAATACGGAGCGCAATCAACGCATGACAGGACGCTCGCCGGCATTAACAGGGGGCATAAGTTTTGCGATTTCGTCGATGCGGTCGGCGTTACAAAAGAATTCGGCATATCCATATGCGCCCATATAATAGTAGGCCTGCCGGGCGAGTCCAGGAATGATATCATAGACACAGCGAAAAAACTCTCTTCACTCAAAATTAACGGCGTAAAAATACATCTGCTGCACATACTTAAAGGGAGTAAATACGAACAATTGTATCGCGAAGGCAAGATAAAAGTGATGGGACAGGGCGAGTACTCCGAGGCAGTCTGCGACTTTTTGGAACACCTGTCTCGAGATATAATAATCCAGAGGCTGACGGGACAGGGGGCAAAACAGTATCACGCGGCGCCTGATTGGGCGCACGATAAAACAGCTACTATAAGGCAAATAGAAGAAACGCTTAAAACAAGAAAAAGTTTTCAGGGCAAGCTGTCAGATCTTAGTCCCGTCCTTTAAGACGGCATTTTTCGGGACTATCACGATCCCATCCCGGATAAAATAGTTTCCGCAATCGGCATTCTTTAATTTCTTGGAATTCGCTATTACCACATTCTTTCCTATCCTGGCGTTCTTATCTACAATGGCTTTTTCGATATGCGAGTTATCGCCGATCCCGACCCTCGCCGGTCCGGAATTGACAGACTCTTCATAATAATCTGCGCCCATTATAACAGTATCCGCTATCCTGCAGCCCTTTCCCACAATAGACCTTAATCCCACAATAGAGTTGGTTATCTCGGCGTCGTTTATAATAGAGCCTTCCGCTATAAGCGAATGTTCGACCCTGCATTTGTAGACCCGCGCGGTGGGTAAGAACCTGGGCCTTGTGAATACAAGCCCCTCATAAAAAAAGGAGAAGTGCGACTTGGATGACGCCATATCCATGTTCGCGTCATAAAAAGACTCGATGGTACCTACATCTTTCCAGTATCCATTAAAAACATAGCCGACGCCTTTAAGGTTTTTTATTGAGTGGGGGATGACCTCTTTCCCAAAATCCGCGCCGCTCTGTTCAAGGGCCTTCGCGAGCGCCTTAGCCTTATAAACATAAACACCCATGGACGCAAGATAAGGATATCCGGCAGGCGAGTGCACCTTAGCGCGGGCTTTCCCTGAGATAGCAAAGTCTTTCACCTCGGCCCCTGTTGCCGGTTTCTCTTTAAATCCCGTTATCCTGCCGCTGGACGACATCTTAAGTATGCCGTATTCGCTCACCTCATCACTTTTAACAGGCGCTACCGACACGGTAAAATCCGCGCCTTTCTCCCTATGGTAATCGACCATATAAGTGTAGTCCATATTATAGAGGTGGTCTCCGGACAATATCAAAATATCTTCGTCGCCCTTAAGATCGAGATGAAAAAGATTTTTCTTTACAGCATCGGCTGTACCCTGAAACCAGTTGGTGCTATCGATCGTCTGTTCGGCTGCCAGTATCCTTACGAATGCCCTGGAGAAATAATCGAACCTGTACGTGTTGTTTATGTGGTTATTAAGCGACTCTGAATTGAACTGGGTAAGCACATAGATGTCTTTTAAGCCAGAATGCAAACAATTAGATATCGGTATGTCTATCAGTCGGTATTTCCCCCCTATGGGAACCGCCGGCTTCGAGCGATACATAGTCAAAGGGTATAACCTTTTACCCTGTCCGCCGCCCAAAATCAATGTTATGACCTTTTCCATATATTTTCTCTCCTTTAATATAGTTAGATTATATCATAAGTATCATCAAAGACAAGGGCGCAACCAATATTTCACCCGATACCCCTTGACAGACAATCTCCCTGACCATATAATAGCGGTAATAAAAAGGGAGGGGAACGATGAAGAAGATAGGACTTATAGCAATGGCTTTTTTTGCGGCATCACTCTTTTTTCAATCAGGCTGCTTGGCAGAAGAGGACAACAAATGGACCAGGCTTGTGGAAGAATCCGGCAGGGTCTTGTACGATATACAACAGATGCCGGACCAGAACATTCCTGACGACCTCATGAGAAGTTGTTCGGCAATAGCCATATTCCCGAATACCATATCAGCCGGCATCGGGATCGGCGGAAAATACGGCCAGGGCATAATCATGGTACGCAATGAAAAGGGAGGAGATTGGTCCCCGCCGGCAATATTTACCATAGCAGGGGGGAGCCTGGGCTGGCAATTAGGCGGACAGGCCACCGACTTCGTGCTTCTTATTATGAATAGAAGGTCTGTAGATGGCAT
>JBAZNZ010000020.1 GCA_041648975.1 Candidatus Omnitrophota bacterium
CAGGGATGGGGTGTCCCGAATACAGCAAGAATGGTTCGGGCATATAGATACGCGCTTATGTCGTAGGGGAGGTTTAAACCTCCCCTACAACTACAGATTGTAAACCCAATCCTATGGGGCTTATGAAAGGCGGATTGGATGGGGTGCCCGAATGTTAAGGACTATAATTCGGGATACGTAGATACGCGCATAGAATATACCGATATCTAATAACTGAGAGTCAAGTTAGACCGTTATCTACCCCGTATAGTATAAAGAAATAGTCGGATTGTAAACCCATACGAGCCCTTTAGAAGAAAAAGTCTCAGCCGCGGCAGCCTGCCCGCCTGAAGCAGTCTCTCGCTGGCAGGCGGGGACCCGAAAAATTTGACCCCACAAAGACAATGCCCAAAAGTAACCGCCTGACTCGAGAGAGAAAAATTTGCCGAATATCTGTTGCAGAACTGCTGTATTTAAGGTAAAATCCCATAATCATATGAATATACCTGCCATATTTAAAAAAAGGTCCGGTTCCGGCGTAAAGACGTTCAAGCATAGCGGGAACCTCGGCGATATAATCTTCAGCCTGCCTACTATAATAGCGTTGGGCGGAGGCAAATTATACCTTTCCAACAACACCCCGGGAATAGAGACAAGGGTCTTCACGGACAAGTCGCTGGAGCAGATGATAGAGCTTCTGAAGACCCAGCCGTATCTTGCCGGCGTAAGCCGTTACAATAACGAGCGCATAGACTATAACCTCGACAAATTCCGGGAAATATTCGCCTGTTACGACCACATAGCGAGATGGCACCTTAAGGCCTTTTCCGTCGATTTCGACCTCTCCCGCCCATGGCTGGACAATATAAAGCCCATAAAGACGAGCGAGATCGTCATTAACAATACTTTCAGGGACAGGGACGTACCGCTTGACTGGAATATCCTGGAAGGGCTTGAAGAGAGGTGCGTCTTTGTCGGCCTTGAACATGAGTATGAAAAATTCAAGAACGTAATAGGATTGAAGATACCCTGGCATCCCACCAAAGACCTCCTCGAATACGCCAGGGTGATCAAAGGCGCCAGGCTATATATAGGGAACCAGTCGCTGGGATTTGCGCTGGCGGAAGCCATGAAGGTACCGAGGATACTGGAGGTCCACCATCACTGCCCCAGCTGCCTGCCGTTATCCAGGAACGCCAGGACGATACTCACCGAGAAGATATTAAAACATCCTTTCGGAATAAGAAAAGGGATACTATCTTTTTATAAGATCGGCTAGAGCCCGGAAGAATGGGAAGTATCGAGATCCGTAAGTTGAGTGAGGAGTTTTCTTATCGTTTTGCGATCGTTAGGTATTGTGCAGCCCGCTATATCGAAATGCCCGCCGCCGTTATACATTTCCGCGATAGCGGCCACGTTAGCGCCTTTCGACCTTAAGCTAACCCTTAACCGTTTTTTATCCTGTTCCCTGAAGAGGACCGCGATCCTGACTTTCTCGATCGAGCGTATAAGATCCGCGACCTCGTCGACATCGTCATCCTTCCCCTTAACCTTATCGTAATCCTTTCTCCTTATTATGGACCAGGCGACACTGCCGCCGTTCACGAACTTGCACCTGGACATGCATATGCCGGACAGGATTATCCCTTCCCTGGTCTTCGACCAGTAAACGATATCCACTAATTTCTGGAAATCCGTTACGATCTCAGCCAGAGCGCCGCATAGTCTAAAGGTATAGGGTTTTACATTCGGGAGCCTGAACGAATTCGTCTCGACTATTATCGAGGTCAGTATATTCTGGGCGATCTCTTCGTCTACCGCGACGCCCAGCTTCTTAAGGAGCGTATAGATGATCTCGCCGACCGCCGCGGCCGAGCTATCTATTAACTGCAGGTCGCCGAACGGCCTTCTCGCGTCGTGGTGGTCTATCTCAAGCACGCTGAGCGCTTTTTCAAAAACCCCGTAAGCCCTGCCGAGGATCTCCTTATTGCTGCAATCTACGGAGATGGCCAGGTCGCATCTCTTGTCTATTTTTTTAAGGATGCGCTTCGCCCCGGGCAGCAGCCTGTATCTGCCGGGCACATTGTCCTGGCATATCATATAGACTTTCTTGCCGAGGCGCTCCAATCCCATGCCGAGCGACAGAAGCGAGCCTATCGAATCGCCGTCGGGATTTACATGGCTGGCTATGACGATCGTTTTCGCTTCTTTTATCCGTTCTAGCACCGGCTTCAGATCTTTCATATCAATAATTTACCTTATAAAACGTCTGCTGTCAAAAAAAACTAACTCAGGCTCTCCGCGCTGTACCTGGCCAGGAGCCCGGTCTTTAAAGCATGGCGGTAGATCTTCACGAAAAAAAGATACGACAGGAAGAGATATATCACGACGAGGAAGGCGCCGCACAGGAGCGAGATCCAGGAAACGGAGCCTCCCGCGATCATGGCCCTTAAGCCCTCGAAGACATAAGACGGCGGCAAAAAATACGAAACGTACTGCATCCATTGAGGAAGCGTAGCGACTGGATACAGGACGCCGACGAACGGCGATACGAGCGCCGGGATCGGCCAGATGAACCATTCCGATGCCGGCCCGAAATGGAGCACCAGGGCGCTCCCGAAGATGCCCAGCGCGATGCCGAAGAGGAACAGTATTATAAGGAAAGGTATTGCCATAAGGCCGTAGATGATGAGCGACAGCTTGAAGAAGAATACCGCGATGAAGAGCATGACGGAGATCCCTATTATACTCGTCGCTATGCTTGTCAGCACCAGTCCGGCCGCGTATTCGGATGTGAGGATCGGCGTGGCAAATATGTTGAGGAAGTTCCGGCTCCAGACGTCCTCGAAGAACGCCATCGTTACACCCTGCATGATACGGATAAAGAAATCCCACAGGATGACCGCGCCGAGGAGCACCGGGACGAAGTTGAAACCGCTCGAAGAGACTTTATTGAGGTACTGCGTAAGGAATCCCCACAGGACCATGTCGACCGCTATCCAGGCAAAGAGCGGGAATACGCGCGAGAAGCTCCCCCGTATGAGGTAGAGCTGGCGCAGCATGATAGCGTAAACGCGGCGGAAAGACATTTTAGCCGGCCTCCAGTGTCAGCGGTTCGCGGGCCACTGTGATGAAAAGTTCCTCAAGCGTCTTCTTGCCGTGCTCGGCGGGAAGCGTCTTCGGGTCGCCCTCGAGAAGTATCCTGCCGTGCGACAGGAAAAGGACGCGGTCGCAAACATCTTCGACTTCATACATGTTATGCGACGTCCAGAGCACCCCGCCGGATCCCCGCGATACAAAATCGCGTATCTTTGCGCGGACATCGCGCGCGGTGGCCGGATCGAGCGACGCCGTCGGTTCATCGAGTAAAAGCAGGTCCGGGCTGTTAAGCATGGCCTTGGCCAGGCTGACGCGCGTCTGTTCTCCCGAAGAGAGCACGCCGCATTTCTTGTCGCGGAAATTCTCCAGGTCGAATTGCTTCAACAGTTCTTCGACGCGGCGGGGAAGGTCTTTCACCCCATACAGCAGGCCGAAGATAGAAAGGTTCTGGGAGACGGTCAGGTTCCCGGGCAAGGGTGTATATACGGCGGCAAAATTGGTATGGTTGACGGCCTCTGAACGGCGCCGAGCGAGATCGAGCCCGTTTATATGGACGGATCCTGCATCCGGTTCGAGGACGCCTAATATTATATTTATGGTAGTCGTCTTACCCGCCCCGTTGGGGCCGAGAAGGCCGACTATCTCTTTGCCCCCGACCTCGAAAGAGACGCCGTCAACGGCGACAGTGCCGCCGTATATTTTCTTAAGCGATCTAATCGACAATATCTTCGTCATAGCAAAATTAACCGTCTGTCTTGCCTGCTGTTAGAACGACCAGTTGGCAAGGACCATAAACTCCATAGGTTCCTTATTGCCGTTGTAGTTGGCCAGGCCTATCTGCAATCCGTCGAGAGATTTGGTGTAGTTGACTATCCCAAGCTGGAACCCGTGCATCTCTTTGGCATAATTGACGAATCCGCCCTGGAATCCCCGGAACGAACCGTCGTTATAATTCACAATGCCCACTTCTCCGCCGACACTCTGAGCTTTCGAAACATTCAGCAGTCCGGCCTGTACGCCGCGCATGAAACCTTCCGTCCAATTCACCAGGCCCCATTGTATCCCGCTGAGGTCGCCTTCGGTCACATTCGCGAAACCGTATTGAAGACCGACGAAACGTTTTCCGGCGTGATTGACGAGACCGATCTGCCCGCCATAGGCGGCGCCTTCGACCCAGTTCCCGAACCCTATCTCCACTCCGTTAACGTCGCCCGTAGCCCTGTTCACGCCCAGCCATACAAGGCTCAACCCGGAAACATTCTTATTGACCGTGTAGAACAGGCTTAGGCGCAGCCCCTGGATAGATTCACTTTCCGGCACCATCTGCACCGGATTGAACGCCGCAAGCTGAATGGGCTTTGTCTCCTCGGCCTTGACAAATTGCGGTAGCACGATCAGTCCCAACAGAACCAAAACCAATATCTTTTTGACCATATTGCCTTCTTTCTTTTTTCAACCCTTTGCAATTTTGACGTTAATTATTTTTATGTCAAAATCGCTTATCTCCGCGGAGCGCGAATAAGGATATTGCTCATACCTCTCGTTATTGAAGTCGCCCCTAAGGCGTACTTTGTATTTACGCGTCTCGCCTTTGGGCAGCATGATATTCAGCGCGTTCTTAACAACAGCTTTATGCATCAAATAGTCTCCCTCGCCGAAATAACCGATCTTGAAATTCAAATTGGACACGTTACGGCTGCCGTTATTCTTTAACGTCAGATACAGGTAAGCGACAGCCGGGACTTCCTGATAATTTATCTTAATATCCGCCTCGGCGACCTCTATATTCTTCGCGTAGTCTTCGCCTTTGGCCGGGTCCGCCGATAAGAAGAGCATAAAAAATACCGCGCAGGTAAAGATCGCGCGGCAGGCATATCCGGATATATATGTCATCGAAGCCCCTGCATGATCACTTAAACCAGTCGGACTTTTTTTGCTGGCCGTCCGGTTGATTGGTCGTGTTCGTTGCCGTCATTGGCGATGTGAAGGTGGATTGCGTCGTCGGCTGCGCCGCCGAGCCGTCCGAGCTCTTCGAAGGGGTAGTCGCGGAGCTTGAAGCGCCGGATCCTCCCTGGGACGAGTACCATCCCTTATTTTCCAGGAACGGGTACCAGTCTTTTCCATCCGAGGCGTCAGAGCCCGAAGCAAAAAATAATAGCGCTAATAACACGGCTGCCTTTCGCAATAACATACTCCCCTCATCTTTCGCTCAATTCTACCCCAAATAATAATCCTCTGCAACATGTTTTGTTGCAGAGGATTATATGTTAGCGTCCCGCAGCTATATTTACCGGCCGCTGTCTTTCCGCTTCGAAAAACAGTCTTTGCAATATACCGGACGGTCTTCTCTAGGCTTAAAAGGGACCTCGCATTCTTTCTTGCAATCCGCGCAAGTCGCTTTGTGCATCTCTCTCGGCGCCCCGCCGAAACCACCACTGCGATCCTGATATGCCATACTGCCTCCTTATTTGGTTAAATACAACTATACGACTTCTGCCCCTGTATTGCAAGAGGTATTATCAAATTATACTATCTCCTGTTTTTCCCGCTATTTCTCTCAACGTCTCTTCCGCGTAGACCATATGATAAAAATGTCCCTGCCCCTGGATAATGCGCAACTTCGCGTCCGAAAGGACTCCGGCCAAATACCGGCTGAAAGACGGCGGAATCCAGCGATCATCCGAACCCTGGCGTATCTCTACATGGCATTTGATCTTACGCAAATCAAAACCCCACGGATGATAGATCAACTGCGCGTCAAGAGATGGGCCCTTGGAGCCCTGCCTGAATAACTCCTGAAAATCCCGCATAAACAGATACTGCAGATCCTTGTTCTGAAATAATTCCATATCCGCCTTACACATGCTTGATCGCATCATCTTTGCGAACGCGGCCGGGCTCTTTATGACCTTCTGCTGAAAACCAAGCAGGGCAAACGGGACCTGAAACAAACAAAGCGGAAGCCATGCGCCTAATTTCGCGAACAGGCGATCGACCCATCCGAGTTCTTTGAGAGCGGCCCGATCCGTATAAAGCGGTACGGCGCAGGCCAGAT
Organism: Candidatus Omnitrophota bacterium; assembly: GCA_041648975.1. Classification (NCBI taxonomy): domain Bacteria; kingdom Pseudomonadati; phylum Candidatus Omnitrophota; species Candidatus Omnitrophota bacterium. The sequence goes on from JBAZNZ010000020.1 coordinate 6,134, forward strand.
CGACCACAAATTTCAGGCGCGGGGCCAATGAGTAAGCGCAGGCAAGGAGAGTGGGGCCTCCGCCGGAAATACCCATAACGCCGAATTTCTCTATCCCAAGACGATCCGCCAGGGCGGCTATATCGCTTGCGCCATCAAGAATTTTCCTGTGCGGCTGGAAATCCGACAACCCTATCCCCGGACGATCAGGAACTATGATCCTGTAGCCGAGCCGTCTGGCGGCGCTGTGGAGCAGCATTACATGGATATGCGAACCCGTCCCATGGCAGAAAAATATCGGCTCGCCGTCTTTCGCGCCATATTGATAATACGCTATCTTGCGCCCGTCTTTCGCGGCAATAAAAGCCGCTTGCGAATTAAGCGCTTCCAGTTCGTCGGGTTTTATTATATCAGGAATATTTGACGGCATACGTTATTTTCCCAACCTTTATTCGCCGATTATCTTAATAATAACCCGTTTCTTCCGCTGCCCGTCGAACTCGCCGTAGAATATCTGCTCCCACGGGCCGAAGTCGAGCTTCCCATCCGTAACCGCGACGACTACCTCACGGCCCATTATCGTCCGTTTCAGATGCGCGTCCCCGTTATCCTCGCCCGTAAGATTGTGCCTATAATCATCTTTACCATAAGGGGCCAGTTTCTCTAACCAGTTTGCGAAGTCCTGATGCAACCCGCCTTCATTGTCGTTGATAAAGACACTGGCAGTTATGTGCATCGCGTTGACCAGGCACAACCCTTCTTCCACGCCGCTTTTCTTAACCGCATCCTCGACCTGAGGCGTTATATTTATGAGTTCCTGCCTCTTCTTCGTATTGAACCAGATATAGTTGGTATATGATTTCATTTTCTATTTCACTCTTCTTGGCGTATGCGGTTCCGAGCCGTATTTGATATCATGCTGCCGATCTCTTTTTTTATTTATATCTTTTTTAAGGTCTGCTATCGCGGCTTTTCTCTTTTCGATATCCTGGTTTATTTCCTGCTTTACTCTTTCAGATTCCGTTTTATCGGAGATCCTTCCCGCCTCTTTCAGCTTCCGGCGGTCCGAGTCTATCGCCCTGCTTTCCTGGATTATCTGGTCCCTCTGGGCGATAATCTCTTTCTCCAAATTACGCAATTCGCTGTTGTCCTGTTTTTTTCGGGTAATATATTCTTGACCAGCTCGACGGCATACGCATTTTGCGATAGAACTACTGCCGGCATCGTCCATGCTATTAAGATTATCGCTAAACATATCCTTGGCGATCTCATATGTCACCTCCCCTGTTCAATATCTTCTTAATGACCGGGAAATCCTCTGCCGGTATAAACCCCGCTTTTACATATCTGACGACGCCGGCCTTATCTATTATGAGAAAATTGCTTTCATCGTGGGCCATGCCGTAACCCTTTTCCATGGAGCCGTCCCAATCCCCGTATATGGTTATGCCTTCTTTTTTGGAATTCTCGCGCAGGCTTCTTCTCCATATATTCGGCATAAAAGCTGAACAGCGGATGATCGCCACTTTCATTATCTCTTTTTGCGCCGTCTCGGATTGCGTTCCATAAAAGACGTTCAGGTCGTCTTTGAGCGCCCGGTTCTTCTCTTTTGTATCCTTTGTCTCATAAAAGACCACGGCTATTTTACCGTTCAGCATGTCAGAGGTAAGGACCTCGTTATCGCCGGAAGTCGCCTTAAAATAGGGCGCCTTTTCCCCTTCGGATATACACATAGCGGGTGAGGCGGATAAAAGCAGAGAACAAACGGTTATTATGGCTATTTTAAATGGTCCTGCCGAGATCATAGGCCCTCCTTAATAATTTGGCGTGGGTCTTAGGGTCAAAATCCTTTACGCTCGCCGCCGTGAGCGTCTTTATCCCGGCGCGCGTATATTTGAAAAATACCTTCATGGCGCGCATACAACCGGTAGAGATGCCTAATAGATGAGAAAAAGGGAACGGGGCGCCGCAGCTTGTTATCAGTATGACCTTTTTTGGATTTGTGTAAAGGTAGGTAAGCCCGAAAGGGTTCTCCTTGAACATCGAATAACCTCTGTCGATAAACACCTTGGCGGAGGAAGTGACATTGCTGAAATACGTCGGCGATCCGAAGACGAGGACATCGGCGCGCCGCACTTTATCGACTACACTTTGAAAATCATCTTTTACGACGCACTGCCCTGTCCGTTGACAGGCAAAACACGCCATGCACGGCTTAATGGACAGGTCCACGAGATAGATCTTTTCGGCGGCGGCGCCCCTGTCGCTCAAAGCCTTGAGCGCCGACCCCACCAGGTTATCCGTGACCTGTCCCTTACGCGGGCCTGCCACAATTCCGAGAGCGTTCATATGCCTCACCAAAATAGATAAGAGACCGATGTTGAAAAAGCGGTTTCGTCAAAAAATCTTCCTTCCGCGCCGAGCCTCAGCTTATTGTCAAAAAGATATATTTCCAGCCCGCTTATCATTCCTACATGATTCTTGGAATACAGCCTCTTTTGGTTGTCATTATTTATTTTATAGACCAACTGGCAGTCGGAACCTTTCATGCCGGCATAGACGGTGAAGTGTTTAAAGTCTTTCGCGACGATACCGGTTATCTGCCAATCATCAAGGCATGATTTATATTTATCGTTATCTATACTGCGTTCCGGCGGGTGCACGCTTATGTGCTGGCCTCCCACTATGAGGCGCACACCCAATTTTTTGTGCTCGAAAGCCCTGATGCGGAAGCCATAGCCGCCGGTAAAGCCTGCGTTAAAGTCCAGCTTTGGGAGGTTAGCGCTATCATGCAGTGAAACATCGCCCATGCCGATCTTCCCATCCAGCGACAGCCAGTCGAACGCGCCGAACGAAACTGTAAAAAAATGGTCCTGATTTCGCAGATCGCCGTGGGAATTGTTAAGGGTCCGTTTGAACATTACATCGTATTCGTAACCGAACTCCACATTTCTCGCGGGCGGGAACCGCGTCCCGTTGGAAGGCACTGCCTGCAACGTCTGCAGAAAGCCGAGAGAGAACGCTATGACCAATAAGGAAATTTTCGCGGGTTTCACAACCCTCCTGTAATTTAACCGGGTCAGATCCGTCCGATCTCACGCAGCCACTCGGACACTTCGCCTTGCGCGTCCTTCGCGCGATTCCCCAGAGTCTCGAAGCTGTCCAGCACGGTCGACCTGGGGCAGAGCTCGGAGACGTCCGCAAAGCTGTGCCCCGGCCCTCCCCCGCCGTGCGTGCAGAACGGCACAACGGTCTTCCCCGAGAGGTCGTATTTCGACAGGAATGTCTTGACCGGAGGCGGGAATGTCCCCCACCAGACAGGATAGCCTATATAGATAACGTCATACGACCCGATATTATCGACTTTTGTTAATAATTCCGGCTTGTAACCGTCGCTGATCTCCTTCTTTGCAACTTTTACGACTACATTGTATTCTGTAGGATAGGGCTTAATAGACCGTATCTCAAAAATATCGCCTCCAACAAGCTTATGGATCTGTCCGGCAACCTCGCGGGTGTTGCCGGTGAGCGAAAAATATGCCACAAGGATCTTTTTGTCGCCTGAAGACGGCGCGGCCTCATCGGCAGCGAAACTCATCCCGGCCGGCGCGGCCATAAATAGAATAAACGCAACGATTGCTGATACAGAGAGTATTACCTTATTCATACCAGCTCCTTATATTTAAAGCTGCTCAAAGGTAATTATATCACAGGAAATGTGTTATGGAGCGGATTTTATTGCGGGTGATGAGGTTTATTTGATCTTGCTGGGTGGCACCTCGGTGCATGGCACCGGACTACCTACAAACTACTGATTTGATGCTTTCCTTTTCGCTAATCTTTGATTATATTTATATACTTTAATTTTTCGCATAATGATATTATCCGAGAAATGTTTTTTATTAACAGTATCTACTACATACGCATACCCGTTTTTTTAGCGATAATGACCTCAAGTAGTGGTGTTAATTAACTTTAGGCGGTACCGCCTAAAAAATTGTATAATACACAAAAGGAGGTCACCATTGGAACCTATTATGAACTCAAAGAAAGAACGTTTAAATCTCACACCGGAACAGCTCTTCGACATATACCTGGAATGCAACGCTCCAGGGGCACCAATAAAAACGATCCTGGGCCGCTACGGCTTAAGGCCTTGGGACCTGGTTGCTATACGCAAGAAGGTCAAAACCGCGGCTATGGAAGCCCTTGCCCATCCCGGAAAACAGGGACGGAAGCAGCAGGTCATCCCCGCAGAACAGTATCAAAGAGTATCCAAAGAGCTAATCGAAACCAAAGACGCGCTCGCTGCCGTGGGGCACGAGCTGTCCTTATTAAAAAAAAGGACGAGTTAGGGCTCAAAGGGCCCTTAAGCGGCCATTTTAAATTTGAGGTCAAAAGAGCTGTGGTCAATATCATAGATGAAGCTGTCGTTCAAGGCCTTACCCAGAAGCTATCCTGCGAGATATTCGGGATCGCTCCCAGGAAACTGCGTAGATGGGTAAATCCTAAGCCGATACGACCTCGGACCGCATGGAACAAGGCGCTCCCGCATGAACACGACGCTATTGAAGCCGCCGCCTGGCTGCCGGATCTTATCGGCAAACCCGTAAGCCATGTTTTTGTCCACGGCCACACCACAGGCAAATTCTTCGCTTCGCTGTCGACGGTCTATCATGTATTAAAATCTAAAAACATGGTTGAACCAAGAAAACATTGGCAACGAAACGCGCCCTATGTCAGCGCCCATGCGCTATTAGACGAAGGCTTCTCGCTCCTCTGCTACGATGGCACGCAGTTTAGGACAGATTCCGGTATCATCGTCTGGGCTATCCCGGTTATTATACTACCCCAGAGATACTTACTTCATATCGGGCATTCCATAAACGGGATATCCGCAAGCGATCTTACGCAAGCTGTAAAAGAAGCTTACGCTTTGTTGCCGGAACATCTGACTACAAAACTCCTTGCTCATTCAGACAGAGGTTCGGCTATGAAAGCATCGTCTACGAAACAAACTATCAAAGAGCTTCTTGGTGCGCCCGTCCACTTCGGGCGGCCGCACACGCCGGATGACGAGGGGTGGATAGAAGCGTTTATCAAGACGCTTAAATATCACAGGGACGCTCCGCGGTCATTCAAGCTGGTCGATGATATTGTGCGATGGCTTACCAGAGTCCCTGATATATACAACAACGACCCTCACAGTTCCTTAAGCTACGTTACCCCGCTTCAGGCACTGTCAGGCCAAAAGGAGGTGATCTTAAACCAACGTAAACAAAATCTTGCGAGGGCTCGCGTGCTGCGTTATAATGCCTGGAAGTCGAGCCGTTCTACATTACTTCCGGCAGCTTCAGAAGTAGTTATGCAACTGGCTTGAGGTCAAACTCGCAAAAAAACTCCGCATATAAATCTTTAACATCTAAATTCTTCTTATAGAAATTTGGAATCATACCACTCCAGGTATATGACTTATATTCGGTTAATTCTAATGGTGGATTAAATTTTATGTCTCTTGCTCCTTCATCGACGTTTTCTAACAACCCTTCTTTAATAGAAATAGGTCTACGTCCTTGATTTACAATCAAGATATGAATGGTAGCACTATACTGTTGCCATTTCTCGGCTGAAATTTTAAGTTCTATATTTGCCCTGTCTTTGCGATAATTCAAGTAGTACAATAACAGGCTTAGCGAGCCCGTAATAGCACCCCATATAGCTATCGTGTCCATCCAAACCCTTTCTTTATAGCTTAACTTTTCCAAGAACATATCTTGTTTGATTTGCAATAATCGGTGCCAGACACCGAGGTGCCACCCATCCCCATTAAATAAAAAATCCCAAGCGGAAGTGAGCTTGGGATATATAAGCGCAGCAACCAAAAGCTGCACTTTCGTAATAGTGATGATACCATTATATAGGGCTCAGATCAAGAAGATTGTGCTAGGATTTTATAAATGATTCGGGGATATTTTGACTACCTTACCATGCCGCCACACAAGAAGAGGATCCCCTGTGCGCTTGTGGTCTTTAATGACGTTACGCACCGCTTCTTTTAACGCCTTTTCGGCTTTTTGAGATAGTGATAAAATATGCGTCTTTCTGCTCTTCATTTTACTCCGCCTTCTTGGCAATTAAATCAAATAAATCTTTATCTTCAACGCTAAGCTTACCATATTCTTCTTTAGCAATCAAGCGGGGATTTGCGGTCGAATTATCGAATAAATTCCAAGTATCGAGCAGAGGTTTATATAGGATTAAAAAGTTATTAATACTTCTATCGAAACGGCGGCGCACGTCTTCATCCGCAACGTTATGGCCGCCCCGCGCCACACGCTCTTTTATACGCGCCAACGCAAGTTCTTTGCTTGGAATCCATAGAAAAAAAAGATGTATTGCATAACCTTTCTCTTTCAACTCTTTTAAAAATATAGCATGCCTTTTCCCGGCAAGCGTAGTTTCGAACGCAAACTCAACATTTTTGTCAGCAAGCTTGTGAATCTGCTCAAGCAAGAGTTTTCCGGCTTTGATAGCGACAACATACGGAGAAAACGGAGACAGGCCTTGCGCTATAAGGTCGGCGTTGACAAAATTTGAGCAATGAGCGTATTTGGGAAGAAACTCTCGCGCAAAAGTCGTCTTCCCTGAGCCATTCGGACCGGCAATTACATACACATTTTGCTTTGCCATAAACTAAATTATAGCCCAAATAAAAGTCCCCTACAAGCAAAATGCCCATTGTTAATGACTTTATTTTACTTGCCCAGATACAGGCATTCCACTTTCTTCCTGGCCCACGGGGTCCGTCTCAGGAACTTCAGGCTGGACTTGATGCTGGGGTCTTTCGCGAAGCAATTTAACCTGATCCTCCGGGACAGGTCTTCCCACCCGTACTTTTCAACCAGGTGCGTAAGGATCATCTCGAGGGTAACGCCGTGAAGAGGGTCTTTGTGTTTATTATCGATCATAACCTATTATGGTAATCGGTGCCAGGCACCGAGGTGCCTAAACTCTTCCTTTATTTTGGAATGGGCGAGGAGTTCTTATTAATCATATGCAAGGACAAAGTAGCTACACATATCCAAAAGATTAAGTCCAAACCTCTTAAAATCAAAATATTATATGGGAATAATGCCCGTAAGGAATGAATGATACTTTTCCCGCCACAAATCAAAAATATTTTGGACATAATAAGCATATCACACAAACTAAAAAACAAAACCCTACGCAAGTATTTTACTCACATAGGGTTATGTTTAAGTGAACATGTCTTTCGCCCAACCTTATCTAACCCATCCAACTTTTCGATGAGATTGTACACAATCTCTCAGATACATGTTGATTAAAATCTGATAAGGCACGTCCATCTCATCTGCCAGATGCTTAAAATATGCTATAACATCGGAGCTAATCCGCATCGTTACGGGCTTCTTTAGCTTTGACGCATACGGATTGCGTTTACCATGCAATTCGGAAAAATCATATTCTGCTCTCATATTTTACCCCTTTCGATAATTATCAGCCTCATGGCGAGTCGCTTTTCTAGCTGAAATTATCCTTATAGTATTTACTTTTCTTGTACAATAACACACAACCACCTTACGTAACTTAAAGCTAAAACCCAAAATTATGAACCTGTCTTCGTCTTCTGAGTGATCCGGGTCAAAATATTCTATGGCATTTTCATCATAGAAAACGGTTTGCGCCTCTTCAAAAGAAACGCCATGCTTTCTTTTGTTAAGTAATGCTTTTGAATTATCCCAACTAAAATGAATATCATTCATATGTACAATATAAATATACCATAAATATGGATGAATGCAAGTGTTTTTTAAATATTTTTACTACAACGAGGACTCGGCCATCCGGCCGCTGAGATAAAAAATACTATTTGAAAATAGCGTTCTGCTGTGGTAAAATTCATCCACAGTATCGCTTATTTTACACTCCCGTGTAGCTCAGTCGGTAGAGCACGTGGCTGTTAACCACGGTGTCCCTGGTTCGAGTCCAGGCGCGGGAGCCAAAATAAAAATGCCTTCAGTCTAACTGAGGGCATTTTTTATTTTGATCCTGAGGAGGCTGTGATATACCTATATGCCGACGAAGGACCTTTCTATAAAAACCGCCTCCGGCGGCCGGATGGTCGAGGCCTCCCGGCGGCCTTTGTTTTTAAGCTTGCGGAGATTTTCCAACCAGGTTATAATACTTAAAACTACGGAGGCAGACCATAAATAAACTGACAGCGCTTAAGATAACGAACGTATTGTTACTTCTTTCGTTCATTACACAGGCTGTCACTGGCCTGATCTTCTTTTTCGGCATAGATGTACCTAATAAGCATGCCCTGTTGGAACTGCACGAATATAACGGCCTCCTAATGGCCGCCCTGGTCGTCATCCACGTGACCCTTAACTGGGGTTGGATAAAGGCAAACATCCTTAAGAAACGAGGTTGAAAAGCCGCCTCTCCCCCTACACCTCCCCCCAAATTTTTCTTGATTTAACCGCTGTAATGTAGTATCATTTTCATCCTATCTTGTTTCTATTCTAAAGACACCATATAATAACAGGAGAAGAGAAATGCCCAGACCAAGTTCCAGTATTATGCGCCGCACCGTATTCTTCGCTGCGGCTGTTATTATGCTTATTTCGGCCACTTCCATTTTTTCAGCGGACACAGCCAAAGACAGCCAGACTTTCAGCATCCTTGAAGCGCGCGAAAAAGGCTCTTTCAATATGGGCCCGGCTGTCGGAGACGTGATGGACGTTACCGACGACTCCCTCAAAAAAGAGGTGATAAAGTTCGATTATACGATATTCAGCGGCTCCATCATAGGCGTCTGGACCAAGAGTTTCCCGCCTGAACTGGACCTGAACACAGCCGACGCCGTAAGGGTAAGCGTTAAGGTCCCGACGAAAGAGCAGCTCGAACAGGTCTCGGTAAAGCTGGAGATAAAAGGCAACAGGGGCATGCAGAGCGTCCCCATCCAGTTGAAATACGGCTGGAATACGATCCGCGAAGCTATAAGCTGGGGCACGATCGGCGACCTGAGAGAGGTCGTATTTGTCGTAAGCCCTATAAAGGTAGTCCCTGCGGCCGGCAACCCGATGTGGTTCAATCCTGTCGAGTCTAATGCCTCGGCCGGTAAGGAAGTCGAAGGAGTGCTCTATTTCGACCTCGACTTCTACAGGCTTACCTTCCTCCAGAAATACCTCGCGTTCGTCAAGTTCAGGCTCGTCATCGTAATGGCGCTCATCCTGGGCCTGATAGCCTATTTAGCCGGCCTGCTATTCAAGCGCAAGCGCGATGAGAAGCTGCACAGGCCGCTGGGCGGAATAGCCAGGGATATCCTGTACGGCTTCGTCACCGTCCTGATCATCGGCATTGCGCTGCAGATACGCCACATGGGATCGATCAACGGCTTGGATCACGGCATGGGTATAGGTTTCTTGGTCGTGGGGCTTTTGGGTGTAGTAACGGCAGGCCTTTTAAAAGCCGGGCTCACGGGAAAGCACCTCACCCCTTTTGAAGTCTTCCTGAACGCCATTATCACCGGTTTCCTGGCGGCATCCACAAGCAGGCAGGAGCTTCTGCAGTCCCCTTCAGGCTGGATACAGCTCCTGATGCTGAACAATACGATCTCGATGCTCACCTTCCTCATATATAATTTTGCCAATGCGCGGTCGCTCGCGAAAACGGAAAAACACCTCAAACCCATCATATGCGCGCTTATCGTAGGCACCCCCTACCTTTTCAACTGGATATTGCTGCTCGAGAATACGACCATAGTGCAGACGCTCGGCGCATTGATAACGGCAGGCGCGCTCGCCAACTGGCCCGTCGCGCTCGAGGTCATAGGCAGGACATTCGTCGTCTTCATATTCAATGAGCTGCTGACGAACGGCATCAGCCTCGCGATATCATCCAGGGCGCTGACCTCGAAGAGAGCGCACTTTTTCATCTTCTCGATCTCCATGGGCGTAGTGGTGGCCCCGGTAATAGCGGATCTCGGTTCTGCCGCGGCCGTGGCAGGGCTGCATATCGCGATAAGAGGCGGCATCGCCATATTTACCTCGATGCTCTCTTTTGCCGGGCTATGGGGAGAGGTTTATCTCATAACGGGCATAATCCTCGACAGCCTCCAGCGTAAATCACCCTCAAGAACGACCATCTTCACCAATATCACGACCGGCATGAGAAAAGGCGTGGTATATACGGCCATCTTCATGGCCATGCTTTTCTTATTGAAGATGCTGCTCGATTATCCCCCGGCGCAAAAATGCATCGCCGCGCTGCCCATGCTTCTAGGGATAGCGGCCGGGGCTCTCGTATTCCCGCTCCTCAAGACCATAGTCGAGACATTTGACGGCAGCCAGTCTTTCTTCGAAAGGATGCGTTACAGCTACCGCGACATGACCCTCGCCCTCAGGGGCGGCATCGTCGGTTTCGGCGGCTACTACATGATCTCCAACGACCTATTCCAGAAAAACATGCCGGAGCGCATATTATTCGGCCTGGTGATAGGCTTCCTGGCTTCGGGAGGCGTAAGTATAGTAAGAGACGTTTATTACGCCGTCAGGAAGCAGGGCAAGATACAGTCGTGGAAACTCTATCTCATCGATTCCCTGCTGGGCGCATTCGTCGGCAGCGCCGCCGCGTTCTACCTGGACGCGCGGCAGGTCCCGGTGGTCATCGAGAAGTTCAAATTATACACGAGCATGGGGCTGCCGGAAGTGCAGTACATAACCTATCCGTTAATAAATAAATGGGGCCGCATCGACCTCGGGACCTATGCCGGCGGCTCGAAGCTGCTCTTCATCGAATCTTTAGCCGGTGTCATAAACTGGGCCGTCGCCGCGTGGCTCTTCGCCGTAAATAAAGTATTCATGGAAGCCTATTTCCAGAAAGATAAGACGCCGATAAGGTTCTTCTTCTCCGCGGCGGGATTCGTCGAATTGATGAAACATATGCTGTACGTGTTGCGGTGGGGCTTGTGGATGTCGCCCATCATATTCACGTTCCTGCGCATGATGCCCGACCCGACCTGGTATAACCAGGACGGAGCCATCCGCACCATTTTCGCCATCTATAATAATATCACTATGTCGCCGTCGGCGTTCAACGCCTGGAGCCTCCAGGTATTCATATATATACTGGCGTTCGACTTCTTTCGCGTCCTCATATGGATGGACCATATGGGACTCAGGGTCGCTACGCTGGTCAATTTAAGCTTCATAGGCCTGGACAAGCTAGACGAGAAGATAGCCCGGTTCATCGGGCCGGCCGCCGCGCAGAGATATATACCGGAAGCCGTCAAAAGGTTCGCGACATGGGCTCCGCTGCTCATACCTTTCTATCTTCCCCGGGGGCAGGCATGGGATTACGCCTGGAACACGGCTGAAGCGATGAGAAGCTCCGGCAGGGGCAAGGCATTTTTCGCCGGCATGCAGTCAATGCCGCTGTATCAGACTATCGGACTGATCACGCTGGCAGTGCTCGCCTGCGCGACAGCGTCATACTTCATGCGCGCGCTGCACAGGCGCAACCTGCGGCGGCATGAAAAGAGCTACGAGCTCGGCAACAGGGAATACAAAGTAGTCCTTAAAGAGAGCGGCGAAATATTCAGCGAGGTCGTGCATAAGGAATACGACATAAGCCGCCGTTCCTACGATATCATGGATCCGTGCGGCAGGGTCCTCTATCTCGCGGAGGCCGCGGAAACTCCCGGCAGCCCGAACAAATACTGGCCGGTCATAGGGAATTTCCCGAAAAACAAGTTCGAGGCTTCACACATCGAAAAGAAGGACAATTCCGTCACTATCATTAACGAATCCAACAACATAAAGACGACCATAGACATAAAGTTGCCTGACCTGGATACAACGGCCGAGATATGGACCGTTACCATCGATAACTTAAGCGACAAAGCGCGCCAACTGAAGGTCGTCCCCTACCTCGAGTGGGTATTGAACGGCGGGATGCACGACAGGTTCCACACCCAGTACGCGAGATTGTATCCCGAAATGGAATACGCGAGCGCGGGCAACGCCGTTCTCTCATGGCACAAGGGCACAAAGGCCATGGGGATACTGGCGAGCGATACTCCTCCGTCGGGATTCTTGACCTCCCGCGCCGATTTTATCGGCCGCGCGAGGAGCATCTGGTCGCCGAGGATACTGGAGACGTTAAAATTCCAGGAAGCCGCGGATTCCGCGTCGTATCCGACGTTCGACCCTATCGGAAGCCTTATTCTGAACCTCGATCTCGAAGCATATGGCTCAAAGACAATACGCTTCATGATCGGTTATTCAAAGAACAGGGAGACGGCGCTTAAGATGATAGGCGACCTGCTGAAACCGCAGGCGGCCAGGTCTCATTCGCCGTCGCAGGCAAAAACCAGGTCGCCGCTTATCGGGCACGGAGAGATACCTCCGGGAACGCCGCAGCCGTATTATCAGTACAGCGACAACGGCAACAAGCTCATAGTCCGGACGCCTTTCACGCCGCGGCCTTACGACCATGCCCTGTCGAATACGATACATTCAGTCATGGTAACGAACCGCGGGCTCCACACGTCATGTAACGGCAATTCGCAGCAGAACCGCGTAACCCCGGATTGGCCGGACACCGTGACGAAAGAGATACCTGGAGAGGCAATATACCTGTTCGACGCGGATAAGAACGAGTGGTACTCCCCCACTTATCACCCCTTAAACGACAGCCGCGCAAATAACGAAGCCGAGTTCGGCGTCGACGGGACCGCTTTATTCCGCATGACGCGCGGGAACATATCTACCGAGCTTACGGTATTCGTGCCGACTGAAGACCCGATGGGCATATACCTGCTGACCGTGAAGAACAGCTCCGACAAGCCTAAGAAAATACGGATAGCCCCCTACTTCCAGATAGCGCTGGCATTCCAGCCGGAAAAGTCGGGGACGCTGACGGAACGCTATGACAAAGAACTCAACACCTTATTCTTCGAAAATCCGCGTAATCTCTTCCGCGCAGGGTGGGCGTTCGCAACTATGTCGATTCCCTCGGACATTACGGAGACTAAGCGCGGCAGGTTCTTCGGAACCGGCCGCGGGACAGTCAACCCGTTCTTTGTGGAAAAGGGCTGCCCTGACGCCGCGCAATTGACCGACGACAGGCAGATCGCGTCTTTCCTGAGTACCATAGAGATACCCTCGCGCGGAGAGCGTACGGTCGCGATACTGCTCGGACAGGCCGAAGACAAGAAACAGGCCGTCAGCCTCGTCCGGAAATATAAGAATGTCGAAGCGGTCAGGAAGAGCCTCGAGGATACGAAGAAATGGTGGCTCAACCTCATGGGGACGGTCACCGTCGAGACCAACCAGCCTGAGTTCGACAGGTTCCAGAACTGGCTGAAATACCAGGCCATCGCAGAACGTATTTGGGCCAGGAGAGGTTTCTACCAGACGAGCGGCGCTTACGGTTTCAGGGACCAGCTGCAGGATACCGTCAACCTGATATGGGTCGATCCGGCCCTTGCGCGCAAGCAGATAATACTGCATGCCGCGCACCAGTTCATCGAAGGAGACGTATTCCACTGGTTCTTCACATTGACCGACGGAAGGACCTCCTTCTCATGCCGGTCACATGCCTCGGACAACCCGGTATGGCTGGCCTGGGGGCTCGTCGAATACATAAACGCTACGGGCGACTATTCCATACTCGACGAGATGACGTCTTATGTAGTCTCCGAATTCCCGTTCGCGCCTCTGCCTAAGAACAAGCAGGGATGGGGACATTTTTATCACAGGTCCACGCGTTCGGATACGGTCTACAAGCACTGCATGAGGTCCATTAACCTTGTCCTGAAAAAACGTATGGGCAAACACGGCCTGCCGCTCATGGGGACCGGCGACTGGAACGACGGATTGGACGAGATAGGAAGCGAAGGCAAGGGCGAAAGCGTATGGCTCGGCTTTTTCCTGTATTATATATTGAAGGACATGATCGACATCATACAGAGGAAAGAAGGAAAGAAACGCAAAGAATATTACCAGAAGAGGATGAACGATCTCGCCGCGGCGCTCGAAAAGACGTGGAGGGGCGACAGGTACCTGCGCGCTATCCATGACGACGGCACGGAGATCGGGCTGAAAGACAGCGGGATATGGGAGATCGACGCGCTTACGGCAGCGTGGTCTGTCATGTCCGGGATAAATTTTGACCGGGGCTTAACCATCTTCAATACGGCCTTGAGCGTACTCGAAAAAGAGGATACCATATTGCTCGGCTGGCCCGCCCTGCGAGAGGACACAAAGCCATACCTGGGACGCAGCAGCAAGTATCCCGAAGGCGTACGGGAGAACGGCATGTATTGCCACGGCGTCCAATGGCTCGTTAAAGCCGCGCGCATACTGGCTGAACAGTTCGAAAGAAACGGCAACAGCGCCAAAGCAAACGAATACAGGGAGACTGCGTATCGGCTCTGGCTCAAGATATCGCCCATCCCCCATACGATACAGCAGAAGATCGAGATCTACGGCGGACAGCCCAATAAGCAGGCCGCCGACATGTTGACCAAGTTCGATCCGGGGCGCATGATATGGCACGGCTACACCGGCGCCGCGGGATGGATGCTCCGCCAGGCCATGGAAGGCGTTGTGGGCGCTTCGCTCATACGCAACGAGCTCACTTTGCCCGGCGACCTTGAAAAGCCGAGAGGCAAGTTGAAGATAAACAGCATCCGCAGATTCGGTAAAGGCAGCTCAAAGGGCGACGCCGGCTCGTTGATCGATGAAGGAAGACAGTCGCTCAGATCCGTTTAAACCGATGAAGATAAATAAGAATATCTTAAAAATAGCCGCGGTCGTGCTGGTGGCAGTAATTTGCGCATACGTAATATCCAACAAACTGGCTGAGAAGATATCCAGGAAAGCTCTTAATAAGGCTGTAAAAGTCGCCGGCCGCTATGGCCTGACATTGCAGGATCCGCGTTTTCAGAAAGTCCAGATCCTCCTTCCTAACGCCGTCAGGTGGTACAACGCGTCTACGCACGTCATGGTAAAACATGACGGCTCTTTTGAGATCGACCGCAACTTCTACCTGTATATCCACAAGACAACGCTTACCCTGAAGAATATCATGACCGGCAGCTATCTATTGACGCTCGATGGGATATCTCTGGAATGGCAGAACGAAAACGTACGTAAACTCGACTCTTTTGAAAAAAGCGGCGATAGGATGTATAATGCCAGGCTGGAGATGCCGCTTAAGATGAATCTGACAAATAAGTCCGAATTCATAAAGCAGATGAATAGCCTGCGCGAAGACATGTTGAACCTGTTAAAACACGGCAAATGCCGCTCCCGGATATTTTTTAAAGGAACCATACATTTCACCGTTCATGATATGATCGTAGACGCGCGGATCGCCACCAAAAGGAACGGCAACGAGACCATACTCACCATGCATGAGGGCGACGTAAGAAAATTGTCGGAACTATTGAAAGATTACCTGGAAGAGACGCTGACAGATACCGAGGTAACCCTGGTTTCTCAAAACCCCTTAAGGGCGCCATATCTGTTAAGGATACGCGATTATGCCTGCGCTACCACAAAAAATGCCGCCTCGAGGGATGATAGAGTCCCGAAAGACGCTTACAGGCACATACTATGGGCCTACCGTTTGACTAAACAATATAAAGCGGAATTCGCCAAGATAGTGACAGACGCTCATGAAATAGGGGCAACCGATGAGACGGAAGCCGAGATGGCCATGGACCTTAATAATAACGCCATAGGGATACGTTACGCCCAGGCGGGATATAAAGAAGCCGACCTGCTGAAACATATTTTGAGCGACCCGGACGTCATACTGAACCACGCAAAAAACTAAACGCGGTCGTCGCCGGCTGCCGGCGCGGGAGGGGTTTCACCCTCTTTTCCCGCAGATGCCGGGATAGTCGAAAAGATCACTACTTTATTCTTTCCCGTATGCTTGGCATGATATAGCGCGCTGTCGGCTTTCCCTATAAGCTCATCTTTATTCTTCTCGTTCGAATATTCCACGACCCCTATGCTTATCGTCGCGTTATAATTGACGTCTTTGAACTTGAATTTCTTGGCCTCGACCGCCGTCCTTATCTTCTCGCCGACTTCGGCGGCGTCCTTCTCCCCCGCTCCCGTCAGCATCACTATGAATTCCTCTCCGCCGTACCTGGCAACGACGTCGACCTGCCTGGATTTAGACTGAAGGATCTTGGCGACTTCCACAAGTATCGTGTCGCCGGCCTGGTGGCCGTAGGTATCATTCACCTTCTTAAAATTATCATTGTCTGTCATGAGAAGCGACAGTTTCCTGAACCTGTATGTCGCGACGTTCTTGAACTCCGCCTCTAACAGAAGGTTGAAATGCCTTATATTGTAAAGGTGCGTCAGGCCGTCCCGAGTCGCCTGTTTGAAGAGACGCGATCTTTCCATGTTCTGGAGTATCTGCGTATACGCGGCCGTCAAGCCGTAAGAGGCGAAGATGCCGAGTATCGGGTAGAATGTGACCACGGATATCTTAAAGAAACTGAAGAGGAACCACGATATTAAGCCGTAACATACGGCGCTTATGAGAGCAAATACCATACCGGCAAGGGGACGCAGGTTGGAAAGGAAGAACGTCAATGCGGCCGTCACTATCAGAAGTATCAGAATATTGATCCTCTTCGGCACAGTGTATATGAAATCGTTATCCATTATGCTATACAGCACTGTGGCGTTCACGCCAACCGCGGGATAGGCGTTCTCTATCGGTATGGGTTTAATATCTATGAGCCCCGCGGCCGTAAGGCCTATGATGCAGATCTTATCCTTGAATATATTGAGGTCTATGATGGGCTTTTCTCCCGCCTGTATGGCCGCATAAGACCTTATGACGTCTATATAGGAATAATGAGGGAACTCTTTTCCCCATTTACCCTGCCAGTTTATTACCAACTGGTTGGATTCATCTAGAGGGACCTTTATTATCTTACCGCCGGCCATAGATAATATGACCAGGTGCCTATCCGGGTCGAAGAATACATCGTTGTCAGTAAGGCCCATGGCGTCGAAAGCCACCTTCATACCCAGCTGATAGGTGTATTTACCATCGTGCCCCATAACAGCGGGCACCCTTCTTAAGATGCCGTCCAAATCCGGAAGCGCGTTTATGTGCCCGATGCCTTTTACATGCGCTTTAAATATGGGAGTAGGCTCAAGTATGGAAGAAACGCCCAGCCCTTTATACGCGTTCTTCAGATCCGTGGTCTCAAGATCATACAACATCGGAAAATATACTATGCCGGCCTGCTTCAGGGCCTCTTCCAGGGCTTTGTCATCAGCGTCGTCCTGCGGCTCGGAAAATATGACGTCGAAAGCCAGGGCCTTAGGGTGGTAATTGGCTAATATTTTAATCAGCGTAGCGTGCCATTTTCTCGGCCATGGCCACCTTCCGATAGCCGCGATGCTGTCTTCGGCCATATCTATAAATACGATGTCGGAGGGTTTGGTATTTATATGCCGAAGATTGAACCTGTAATCGAGGGTAAGGAGCTCAAGCCTGGAAAAGGTATTCGCTTGATAAAGCATGACCACTATAAGGACCACGACAAGGGACAAGATCGATCCTACGACGCGCCGGTGCTGGACGACTTTCTGATACAGGAATTCACCGAAATTTTTTATAGCGCTAATATCCATATATCCTTTGGCTTATGAAAAGAGGGTAGCTTTTTAAGCTACCCTCTTTTTTCAATCACTCATAAAAACCGGATTACTCTTCAGATGAAACGCTTACCTTAAAACCTGTGCCTCTCACGCCGACTATCGACGTCGGGGTCTTGACCTGGAATTGCGATTCGGTCTTCATCTTATTGGCTTTGACCAGCACGTCGCCCATGCTTAAGTCGAGAGCTATCTTCCTGTCGGCCGCGTTACCTGAAGCTACGTAAGAAGCGACCTTCATGGAGCTGCTCTCGCCGACCCTTACCAGGGCTGCCTGGCCTATCCCGTTAAAATTCAGGTCAGCGTACGAATCTTTTTCTGTCCTCACCGTATCTCCTGTTCCCAGTTTCATCCATATAGTGGCGGGGGTCCACTCTGTCGCGCCTTCCTTCATGATCTCGACCGTACCTTTCATCTCTACCACGCTGACGCTTTTTACCCCTTCAGCGGCGAAAGATACACAGGTCAATGATAAGGCCGCGATAACACCTATAATTAGTGCATAAGTAAATTTCCTCATAAATATCCCTCCTTTTTGTGTCCATTTAAAGTATACCTGACAAAGGCCTCTTTGTCAAGGCATGGACATAATTACATTATGATAAAGAAAAGTCTGGTCAAAAATAGCTTAATATAATATCATATTCCTTATGAAACCTGCTGTATCCATAAACTGGGATTGGGTCAAATCAAGCCTCATAAGGCTTGAACGAGTCTCAAAACCAGCCATAACTGAATGTGTAGACACGTGCCTGGAAGAGGCCCGGCCTCTGACTGCGCCTAAATTAACGGCCGTCACGAAAAAGATACTGGATATCAAGGCCCCATATATAATATTAGGTCCCGCTCTAAAGCTGGATAGCGGATACCTGTCCAAATATCTGAGCGGCGCGGACAGTGTCCATATCATACTTGTAACAATAGGAAACGGCATTGAAAATAAGGCCACTTCTTACATGGCTGAAGGTGACCATCTGAAAGGCTACCTGCTCGACAGGGTAGGTTCCCTCGCAGTCGAATCGCTTGCCAGGAACGTCGAGGAGAGATTGCGCGAAGATAACGAGAAAAACGGACTTAGCGTATCGATGCGTCTCAGCCCGGGCTATTGCGACTGGCCCGTAGAGGAGCAATTCAAGCTTGAAAAGGCGCTCGATTTTTCAAAAGCGGGCGTTGTCCTTACCAAAGGCTGTATGATGATCCCGAAAAAATCGATAACTTCTGTAATTGGTATAGGTCCCAAGGGTTTATTTTTAAAGAATAAGTCGCAGTGCGATATGTGCGATAAAAAGGATTGCGACTACAGAAGGGTTTTCAGGCTGTCTTAACGGGGTTTTCCCGCAGATTTTGGTTCTCTTTCTTAAGCAAATCCTGCCACTGCTGATCTACCGCAGCCTGTATATCATCCAAGAGAGGCTTGTTCTCGGGCTTTAATAGATGCCTGAAGCGCCCCTGAAGCTTTATCCATTCGGAAACGGGTTTTTTCTCTTTGGGCTTGTAGGTTATGCGGTATTGGCCGTTGACGACTTCATAGAGCGGCCACGAACAGGTATCCGCGGCCATACGCCCCATCTCGCACGTCAATTCAGGCTCGTAACTCCATCCCAGCCTGCACGGCTGAAAGACGTTTATGAACTTTGGCCCTTCCATTGACAAGGCTTTTTCTACTTTGGATGTAAGATCACGCCAGTTGCCCGCCACAGATTGGGCTACGTAAGGCACTTTATGAGCGATCACTATCGCCGTCAGGTCCTTCCTGTACTGCTCCTTGCCTTTCTTCACTTTCCCGACGGGCGCAGTGGTCGTATCGGCTCCCTTAGGAGTAGCCCCTGAGCGCTGGACGCCGGTATTCATATAGGCTTCGTTATTATAACAGACATACAATATATTGTGCCCGCGCTCGAGCGCTCCGGAAAGAGACTGCAGCCCTATGTCATATGTGCCGCCGTCGCCGCCGAAGGCTATGAAGTTCAGTTTTTTATTATACTTACCCTGCCGCATCCATGACTTATACAGCGCCTCGACGCCGCTTATCGTGGCCCCGGCATTCTCGAACGCGCTGTGCACGAACGGCACGTTCCATGACGTGAACGGGAATATCGTCGAAACGACCTCGAGACATCCCGTCGCGTTCGCTACCACAGTATTCGGGCCCGCCGCCATGAGGACCTGCCTTGCTATCATCACGGCCCCGCACCCCGCGCATGCGCGATGTCCGCCGGTGAACAACTCTTTCCCTTTGGCCATTTCTTTCAAGTTCGCCATTATTCCCTCACGCCCTGATAAACTACTTTAGGCATCGCTTTACCTTTTACGGCGCTCGCAAGGTCGTTGTAAATACTTTCTATGTCTTCCAGCTTCACTTCGCGTCCTCCAAGCCCGTAGATATAATTCAATACCGGCTTATTCAAGCCTTTATCGATCCTTCGGCTTTGCTCAGGATCGATGCTGAGCGAAGTCGAAGCATCAAAAAGGCCCGCCTTCACTTCCAGGCATAGGGGCCCTTCATGCGCGTTCATCGAATCCGACCTGTCCATGACCGCTATCGCCTTTAACCCTTTAAGCGCTTCGGCCATCTCTTCCTTTGGGAAAGGCCTGAATACCCTGGGTTTCAGAAGCCCGACTTTCTGGCCCTTGGCCCTCAAATTATCTACGACCACCTTGGCGGTACCGGCTGTGGAACCCATCGCCACAATAGCGCGCTCGGCGTCGTCCATCTTATAATTCTCGAATAATCCGTATGACCGGCCGGCCTTGTCCTTAAAATCTTTTGCGACATCCAGTATTATCGACGATGCCTGCTTCATACCCTCTATCGCCTGCCTCTTATGTTCAAAATAATAATCGGTAAGATCCAGAGCCCCGACGGTGATCGGGTGGTCGAGGTCGAGCAGGTAGTGCTCCGGTTTATACACTCCTATAAAATCCTTTACATCCTGATCGTCCAGTATCTCGATGCGCTCCATCCCATGGCTTATTATAAAACCGTCGGTCGTGACCACTACCGGCAGTTTCGATTTCTCGGCTATCCTGATCGCCTGTATCATGTTATCGTAACCTTCCTGCGAATTCTCCGAGAATATCTGGATCCATCCGGCGTCCCTCACCATCATCGTATCGGAATGGTCGCAGTGTATATTGATAGGGCTCGACAGCGCCCTGTTAACATCGGCTAATACTATCGGAAGCCTTAAGCCTCCCGCTATATAGAGCATTTCGGCCATGAGCGCCAGGCCCTGCGAGGAAGTGCCTGTCATCGCCCTGCCGCCCGCCGCGCTCGCGCCTATGCAGGCGGACATCGCGGAATGCTCGCTCTCGACCGGAACGAACTCAGTGTCCACAACGCCGTCGGCGACGTACCCGGCGAATATCTGGACCACCTCGGTGGCCGGAGTTATGGGATACGCGGCGACCACGTCAGGATTTACCTGGCGCATCGCCTCCGCCATCGCCTCATTACCGGTCCTCGCGACTATCTTCTGCTTAGCCATTTACTGTTTCTTCTCCAGCGCTTCACGTTCCGATATCATCTTAATAGCTTTGCCTTTTACCGGGCACTCGTGCTCGCATATGCCGCAGCCCTTGCAGTGCTCGTAATCAAAACCTACCACTTTGCCGTCCTTTACGATAACGGCGGAATCCGGGCAATATATCCAGCAGGTGAGGCAGCTTATGCATTTTTCCGGGATCAGGACGGGCCGCTTGCTTCTCCAGTCTCCTGTCTTGAAATCCCTGGCAGTGCCGCCGCCTATTATAAGGTCTCCGTGCGGAAGTTCCTTCCAGCCCGGTTTTTTCTCTTTGTTTTTAGCCATTATATTTCTCTCATGTTACGTAAAGTTAGAGAAAGTTAATTAAGGTTACGTAAGGTAATTTTAGTCTTTGCAACCTTATGTAACATTCGCTAACCTTATGTAACCTTCTATGAGCTTTTCACTTCGTTATATGCCCGCTCGATAGCCTTCAGATTACCTTCTATGACTTCCGGCTTGGATTTGAATTTCTTCTCAAGCTTCTTCTTCGTATCCTCCATCATATCCTTGAAATCCAGTATGCCCGTCGCCTTAATAAGCGCTCCAAGCATCGGAGTATTGGGTATTTCCCTGCCGATCGTCTCCTTGGATATCACCGAGGCATTGACTGTGAAGACTTTGATATTTCCGGCTACATTCAATTCTTTTCTGACCTCGGCGGGCGACTTACCTGTATTAATTATAATAACGCCGCCGTCCGGGATACCCTCTGTAACGTCTTCGGTGTCGATCAATGTGGGGTCCAAAACCGCTACTATATCGGGATTAGTGACGCCTGAATGCATGAGAATAGGCTTTGAGGAGATGCGGTCGAACGAGGTCACAGGCGCTCCCATCCTTTCGGGACCATACTCCGGGAAGGCCTGTATATATTTTCCTGACGCAAGTGCTGCGTCAGCAAGTAAAAGGGCGGCCGTCTTTGCACCCTGGCCGCCCCTTCCATGCCAGCGAATTTCAACCAAATCTTTCATTATGCCTTAACCTTAACAGATGTTGTAGCTGCTATATCGTCTTCCCGGCTACTACCGGCTTCTCTTTTCCGGCGATCGATAGATAGAATATCATGAATGCCGCCATCATGACAACGCCGAGATATCCGTTTATGGCGCTGGTGACAACAGACATGAGGATCCTGCCCAGTCCGGCGGGCAATACTGCCGTTATTAAACCTACCACAAGGCCTACCGCGAAACCTATGCCCAATGATATAAGTATGAGGAGCACAAAAAGCAGAAGCAGCCAAAGCACTCTGGCAAAAGGCTTCTTGGCGACTGCCAGGCTTCTCTTCATGGCCTCGATGGCTCCGACCTCGTCGCAAACAAGCGCGTACGGCGACAATGTCAGCGGAATGAAATACAGGAGGGCCGTTATGATGCCTATGGCTACAGCTATCGTGACCGCTATTGCCGTAACTACGGTATTATTGAGCGGAACGACCATTGCTATTATAAGTCCTATGACCAAAGCCACTACCGCGACGATCAGTATTATAAGAATGCCCAACACCAGAAGACGCAGGTAGTACTTCATGCCGTACGAAACAAAATTCGACAGCTGCATCTTGCCGGCCTTAATGGCGTCCCTTACAAGCCCTATAGTCGCTCCCTGGAAAAATATGCTTATCAGTATGAACACGATGCTGAATATGACAGCGGCCACCGGTAATTGAGGCGCTGCCGCTCCTGCTTCGGCAGTAGCCGGAGCCGCGAACGGCATACTCGTCAAGCTTCCGATAAGATTGAATGCAAACAAAATAGCCACTAACATGATATTCTTGGTAGCCAAACCAAAACCCTTCTTGATCGCTTCCAATATACCTACCATATGACCTCCGATTTGCTGTAGTCTCACTCAGTCGACGAGGGACTACATTTAAAAAGACTCTCACACTGGCATCTGCCACTTCATTTAAAGCGAATAACTTAACAAATATACCAGATAATGTCGTAACTGTCAAGGCTATTAACCAAAAAAAGACCTTTTAAGCAAGTTCCGTCCTGCCTTCGAACGCCTTGGATATGGTCGCCTGGTCAGCGTATTCAAGGTCTCCTCCGACAGGTATCCCATAAGCCACTCTGGTAAGCCTGGCGCCTGAACCTTTAAGGGCCTTTACAAGATATAGGGCCGTGGCCTCGCCTTCCGTATTGAAGTCCGTAGCTATTATTATCTCCTTGAATTTCTCTCTTTTTACTCTCTCAAGCAGCTCTTTTATCTTAAGATCCGATGGCCCTATACCGTCCAATGGAGACAATGACCCGAGAAGGACGTGATATATGCCGTTGAAGTTGCGAGCTTTCTCTATGGTGACTATATCGTTAGGCTCTTCCACTATACATAATAGATGTTTATTCCTGGACGCACCTTTACAAATCTCGCAGACCTCTTCATCGCTAAGATTATTACAGACCTTACAGAACCTTATAGAGTCTTTTACCTTTATAATGGCTTTTGAAAGCGATTCGGCCTCGCCCTTGGAAGACCTTAGTATATAAAACGCCAGCCTCTGGGCGCTCTTTGGCCCGATGCCGGGCATCTTGGAGAACTCTTCTATGAGCGCTTTCATCGAACCGGGGAAACCCGCCATTGTCCCTTCGCCTTTCTAAGAGGATTCACCGGCAATATCGCCGCCGAATACCTCCAGGGCCGACTTTATTATCGGGTCCACTTCCCCGCCCGTCTCTTCATCGCCGGCGGAGCCGCTGCCTGAATATCCGTTGCCATTGCGGCGCTTATGATCAGCCAGTTCTACCAGCGTCAGGACGACCCTTAGCTCCATATTAAACTTATCCTTGATACCCTCTTCTATGAGCCGCCTGTTATCTAACGATTCCAGGACTTCTTTATGGAATTGGCAATCTTTGGGGAAGCCTATCGACAGTGTCTTCGCCTCGAGGCTTACAGGATACCCTTCCTGAAGATACGAGGCGACCGATATCTTTTTGGCCCTTATATAATCGATCACTCCCGCCCAACCGCTCAGCACCTCTTCGAAGTCCGGCGAAGAAGCCTGTTTTTCGGGCGCCGCCTCTTTTACCTGTGCGCGCGGAGATTCCGGCTCGCGTTTCGTTTCCGGGGTTCGAGGCATCTCCTGGACACGCGGGGCCTTCGGGGCTCGCTGTGTCGTTAACTTATTGACCTTATCGAGGATCTCCGTCAGGGGAATCATGGGACCGGTCTTTGCCAGTTTTATCATGGCCGCCTCGAGGGGAACTCTCGCAAGGCTCGACTTTCTTATGAAATCGATCGTGTTCGATAACGTATAGATAGCATATAAAATTTCTTCAATGGTAAAATTACCCGATTCTGAATGGTATCGCTTCACCTTCTCGGGACTCGTATCTATGAGCGACGAGGCGTCTTCGCTTATCTTTGCCACAGCGAGGTTCCTAAAGTGTTCTATCAGGCCCAGGACTGCCTGAAAAACGTCTTTGCCTTCGTCCACAAAAGCGTTGATTATCTTAAGCG
This sequence comes from Candidatus Omnitrophota bacterium, assembly GCA_041648975.1. Classification (NCBI taxonomy): domain Bacteria; kingdom Pseudomonadati; phylum Candidatus Omnitrophota; species Candidatus Omnitrophota bacterium. Next base: position 30,831 of record JBAZNZ010000020.1, read on the forward strand.
CGCCGGCGGCGTCCTTCTCTTTAATAGCTTTTGACAGGCCGAAGAGGACCTCATCCTCGACGACGCCGAGCATCTTGGATACGTCCTCCGCCCCTATAGTGTCTTTCGCGAACGACACCATCTGGTCAAGCGTGACCTGGGCATCCCTCAAACCGCCTTCGGAATATCTCGCTATAAGAAGAAGCGCATCGTCCTTTATCTTCAGTTTCTCGCTCTTCACGATACTCTTAAGGCTCTCAAATATATCCTTGGCCGATATCCTCCTGAAATCGAATCTCTGGCAGCGGGACAGTATCGTGGCCGGAACCTTGTAGCTTTGGGTCGTAGCGAAGATGAACTTAACGTGCGGCGGCGGTTCTTCCAGCGTCTTCAAGAGGGCGTTAAAAGCGGCGTCTGTCAGCATGTGCACTTCGTCTATTATGTATACCTTGAACCGGCCTCTCGACGGCAGGAATTTAACATTCTCGCGCAGGGTCCTTATCTCGTCTATCCCCCTGTTCGAAGCGCCGTCGATCTCCAGCACATCTATACTGGAAGAGCTCGTTATGTCTTTACATGAAGCGCACGAGCCGCATGGTTTGTGGGTCGGGCCTTTTTCGCAGTTGAGGGCTTTGGCCAATATCCTGGCTGTAGTCGTCTTGCCTACTCCGCGCGGCCCCGCGAATAGATAGGCGTGAGATGTGCGGCCCTGCGATATGGCGTTCTTAAGGGTGGTCGTTACGTGCCCCTGGCCTATTATATCGTCAAAAGTCTGGGGCCTGTATTTTCTTGCGAATACAATATATTCCATAGCAGGTAATAAAGTATCACGTTAGAAGAGTAAAATCAATACAAAACGAATTTCAAAACTAATAGGCTTACTTCGTCAGATCCCAGCTGATGTTTTCTTCGCTAAGAATAAAACTTGCTTTAGTATTTGGGAGCTCGGCGTCCGTTACCTCTTTCCTGAACCTGCCCTTGGAAAGCGCTGTAGCGATTGCCTGAGAATGGCGCCTTTTCCCTATAAGCCTGGCAACCTCTTCCACGAGACCTGCGGTTTGGAGATCAACTAGAAACATTTGAATTGGACTTCTTTTAATCACGACTAATATCTTCATCGGACTCACCTCCTTTTCACTACATTATAAGCTTACCATCAGATTGCGTTTTGTCAATATATTATATAAGTAAAACGCAATCAAGTAAATAACTATTTTTATGTAACTTATTAATTTACAACAAGTTATATTAAAATGTTAGTCCATAAAACATCAAGATATATTGCGTTAAGATACAAAAAAATAGTTAGATTTCGCAACTTTTATATTGACAAATTTGGTTCCATAGTGTAGACTTTATATGGCTGTAGGGCAGGTTTAAACCTGCCCTACATAGCGATAGGAGTTTTGACCAATGAAACTTTACGAGAAGATCCGGTACGTTCGGCATAACGTCTTAAAGATCAGTCTTAAAGACTTTCATAAAAAGTTGACCGCTATCTTCGGGGACAATGTCCTCTCCTACTATACCCTGTGTCGCTTAGAAAAAGGCCATAGTGAAGATATACGCATAAAGAGCCTGTACCAGATATGTACCGGCTTAGGTGTATCCTTGAAAGAACTGAAGGAGGGCACCGAGGAAGAAGAGTCAAAGATCGTAAATATTATCAGGGCCGCTGACAGGGCAAATAATAAATATATCTACAACGAGAAGGCCATCGCGGAGATATTGAGCTCGAGGAATATCAAGTTCCTGGCGATGGAGCTGGCGCTAATGCCCTGCGGCATTACAAAGGAAGAAGAAGATCCGGTAGACGTCAACAGGTTCGAAAAACTGGTAATGATCCTGCAGGGCGAGGTCATTTGCCACGTCGGAAATGAGAGGCACATGATTAAAAAAGGAGATACGCTCTCTTTCGCGAGCAATATCCCCCATCATTTTGAAAACCCATCCAAAACACTCAAGGCCCGTTGTATAATAATCCAGAACCCTAAATCTTACTGACCTTTTCTTTTATTTGTAAATTATCAATGAGATGTTTTTCCAGCTTATAACATTTGCGAAATCCCTTTTCTGATTTTCAGATCCTCCGTAAACCAGGTAGGCCTTTTTACCGTTCTCCCCCGCGACCTTGGCCCAATATTTAAGACCGTCAAAAAAATCACCGGTAACCGTCTTGCCGGACTTGATCTCTATCGATAAAAGAGTGCCGGATACGTCCAAAACACAATCCACTTCGTTGCCGGTCTTGTCCCGCCAAAAATAACAGCCCGACTCCTCTCCCCTGTTATACCTTTCTTTTATTAATTCCGATATCAATGCCGATTCAAAAAGGCTCCCGCGCAGGTAATGTGTCGCGACCTGCCCTCGGGCGCGCAGTCCCAAAAGAGAGCACGCCAGGCCGGGATCATAAAAATATAGCTTCGGCATTTTTACAAGGCGTTTATTGAAATTTTTGTAATAAGGCGCCAATAAAAAAATTATGTAGCATGATTCTAAAATAGATATCCAGGCCTTTGCCGTATTATGGGTAATGCCGCATTCATTTCCTAAAGACGATAGGTTAAGTATCTGCCCTATCCGTCCTGCGCAGAGTTTTAAGAACTTCTGGAATACGTTAAGATCGCCTATATTTTTTATAAGGCGGACATCTCTTTCCACATATGTCTGTATGTAGTTGGCGTACCAATCGGAAGGCGGTATCTTTTTGTCATAAATGCGCGGATAGAACCCCTTAAATAAATAATCGTCGATGTCTTTAATACGATAAGAGGTCTTTTCCAATTCCTCGATGCTAAAAGGCAGTAATTTTAATATGGCGGCGCGGCCGGCCAGTGTCTGGGATACGTGCTCGTGCAGTAAAATATTTTGTGAGCCCGTAAGGATGAATTGACCTGCTGATTTTTTCTTATCCACCTGCGTCTGGATATAAGAAAAAAGTTTCGGTACCCGCTGAACCTCGTCTATAATGACACCCTTGTCATATGTAGACAGGAAGCCTCGCGGATCGATTTCGGCGAATTCTCTGGTATCGAGGTCCTCCAGGGAAACATATGCCAGCTTCGGGAACACATTCTTTACGAGTGTTGTCTTACCGGATTGTCGCGGCCCCGTAACAGAAACTACAGGGAATTTTAAGGCCAGGTCGTGAAGTTTTTTAGAGATAGTTCTTGTTATCATGCGTAAAGTATACATTATATTGGACAAATTGTCAATATAATTTACAATTTGTCCGACTAAATCTTACTGACTTTCTGCCCCCGCTTCTGCAGTATATTTGAGAATTTCGACGCGACGATGTTCATCTCCAGCGGCTTTACCGCATAGTCTGTTGCTCCTAACTTCATAGCCTCTTCAGATACCTCATCACTGACATATGCGGAGACTACGAGAATATCCACTTTTGGGTTGATCTCTTTTGCCTCTTTTATTACGGCAATGCCGCCCTTCTTGGGCATCTTTATATCGAGTATCATCACATCACATGGATTCGACCTTACGAATTTGACCGCCTCCTCGCCGTCCTTCGCTTCCCGGTATTTACAGTCGAACCTCTCCTCCAGGAAATCTATGATCATGTTGCGCGCGTCAACCTCATCATCCACTACCAGAACCACAGGCTTGTTCATGCCTTCTCCTTCATGAGTTCCTGGACTTTCTTTATAACAACTTCTTCCAGATAGTCTACCCTGAACGGTTTTGTTATATATTCATCTGCGCCGAGCGCACGGGCTTTTGCGACAATCTCCTTCTCCTCGTGGATGGTTAACATTATTACCTTAATACTTTTGTCCGAGGCCTTGACCTTTTCGAGCACTTCCAGGCCGCCCATACCCCGCATCCTGATATCGAGGAATATGATATCGGGCCTGTCCGTTCTTACCGCGGCGAGAGCGTCATCCCCGTTATTGGCGATCCTTACGCTGAATCCCCTGTGGCCGAAGAAATCCCTCAACGCGTCCGTTATCCCCTTTTCATCGTCGACTATCAACAGTTTTATCATAATAGCCCCTATTCTTTCAGTATAGTCCGTATGCTTTTTAACAACTCTTCCAGTTTTATCGGTTTTAATATTACTTCGGCGGCGCCCATTTTTTTGAATCGTTCAGGTATAGCGGGGTCATTCCAGGCAGTAATCAATATATAACACGTAGAGGGGCTGATCTCCCGGGCCTTCTTAAGAAAATAATCGCCGTCCATATCCGGCAATTTATAGTCGAACAACACGAGGTCAGGCTTATCTTTACTTATCGCGTCGAGCGCCTGCGACGATGACGCCGCGACGCAGACCGTGTATTTAAACTCCTGCAAAAATTTCTGCAACGAGAGGAGGTATTCCTCTTCGTCGTCTAATATGAGGATCTTCTTGCTCATAAGAGGCCGCCCTTAAAGATTAATGTGAAAGTCGTACCTTTCCCTTCATGGCTCTCGACCTTTATCTTTCCGTTGTTCCTCTCAGTCATGATCTTCACCAGGGCAAGGCCCAGCCCCGTCCCTTTCCCGGGTTCTTTCGTCGTAAAGAACGGCGTAAAGACCCTATCTAGGATTTCTTTTGGCATACCATGGCCGTTATCGGTGATCTTGATGGATATCTCACCGCCGTCATTCTTGTCGACGCTTATTATTATTTTGCCTGTGTTTTTATCGATTGCGTGGGATGCGTTTTTTATTAAATTGAACAGGATCTGCTTTAACTGGCCCCTGTCCGCCATAGCATATGCGTGTTCGCACATGATCCTTTTTTCTATCTTATCGCTTTCAATGATCATACCGTTCTTAAGAAACGTTATGGTCTCATCGATCGCTTCGCTTATATTTACCTTATCAAATACAAGCTTCTTATCCGGCTTGGCAAATTCGGACACCTGTTTGGTAATTTCGGCTATTCTCTGCGCACTCTCCAGACAAACCTTTGTTATATCGTTTATCTCGTTTATGATCTCGTCTTTGGTCTTGTGCGCCAACATTCCCTCTTTTGCCAGTATGCGAAATGTATCGAGCTTTATGGTAATAATATTAAGCGGATTACCTACCTCGTGATTTATGCCTGTGGCTATCGTGCCTACCAATGCCCTCTTCTCCGCGTCCGCTCTTTCATCAAAAAGCTGGGCGTTATTAAGCGAGATCGACAACGCGCCGGATAAGCCCGCCAACGCTTCGATATCATTCTCTGTATATTCTTCATCCGATTTTTTCTTCCCGAGGCACAGGAGACCTATGAGCTCTTTATGTATTAAAAGAGGTATTATCAATATTATATTCGACGCAGAGAAATGTTTATTTTCATGGAATAACGTTAACTTGTTGTCATTTTTTATATCTATTATTTTTCCGGTTTTCTCCAGTAATTTAACGAGCTCGGAACTGCCGGCGATTTTTAACGCTGTATCTTTAAAATCATGCGAGGCAATGAGGTCATATTGGCTTGTGAACCTATTATACATAAACACAGCTGAAGCCGCCGGGCGGATTGAAGTATTTAAAAAATCTACCGTTGACTGAGCTATGTCGGTAGTATTCAATATCATAGTCTTCAGCTCGTCCATGAATTCATTTATGAGATGTTTATAATCGTATTTTTTCTGGAAGAGATATTTGTCGGTGACTTTTATTAAAAGCATTTCCAGCGGGCGAACAGTAAATATGATAATCAGAGAGCTAACCGCAAATCCAAACAATCTATTGCTGCCTCCAAGAAGTTGTTGCAGCAAAAGTGTTACTGCCACAAAAATACCGAAAACAATCGTAAAAAGAGCCGCAAAAACAAGAGTCTTTTTTATTACTACTTCTATATCCATCAAATGATGCCGGATAATCGCATAGGCAATCAGACCAATAAAAAAGAAAGCACATATATATCCAAATGGGTAAACATTGATGAAAGGATATTTAACTAAATAATCGACTAATCCAAACGTTCCAATAGTAAACGCTAAAAGTACGTAGCGTGTTTGTTGATACATTAAACCTGGGACATCTTTCTTGCTTAAATTTTTAAAGAGTAGCCAAACTCCATAACAAAATAAAAAGGCAAACATTAGTAAAAATAAAATATAATATCTGCCCGCAACAGGATAATATCCCCAAAAATGCTTTGTTATACCGCCATAGATATAGTTAGTCTGGCTTAAGATTATTGAAGGTATGCAAAGTAAGTATAGAGCAACTACCAAAATACGGCTTACTTTTATATTCAAAAAAGTAATTATAAAATGGTACGCGAAAATAGGTATAAAAATTATACCTATAAACCCTATTCTTGCCCATTTAAGTGCCGCGGTTGGATTGTTATTTAAATACATAGCAGTATATCCAAATAACCACCAAACCATGCTGAAACAAAAAAGTGTAAAAATTATATTAACTCGCGATCTTTTATTATTGGCAAATACAAAAATCCCGATAATAGCTAATACAACACTTGTAATTAGCGGTGGAATTGCATATAAGTTCATTTTGTTCCCGGAATTTTATCTCTTGTTAAACTAATTCCCTGAAGATGGGTTGTTTTTTGCCATATATAATTCATTTCACCGTAAGGGCCCCCAGTTCTACCTGTACCTCCATGCGTTGATAAAAATAAAGAGAAATCTACATGTCGAGAGTTAATTCTTATTAGTCCGCTATTATGAATATACCGTATGAATTTACGAGTATATAAACTTGACTTAACCCATAAAGACGTACGTAATCCGTATTCATTAGAATTTGCTATAGTCATCATCTTTTTGAATATATCTTCATCATTTGAACCCTTAACCTTCACTAAAGGTAATAAAGGGAAAAAGTTTTCTTCTTTAACAACTTTCATTTCCAAAGCTTTCTCACCATTCTCAATTGATACAATAGCTGGAATTATAAAAGCACCTTTATTATCCTTGTTACCTTCATAATTTACCTTTTCTCCACCTTGAATAAGCTTAGCGCCTTTTTCTATTGCATCTTCAAGAAATTCGTTAAATTCTTTCATCATCATGACTGGCGTAAGGCATGTTTTAGGATCAGACGGCAAACCAACTTTCATCTTTCTAAGTTCAACTGAAAACTTCTTTAGAAACCTGTCATATATTGACTCATGAATAATGGCAGCCTTAGGAACCATACATATTTGTGTAGAACCTAAAAAAGCATCTAAAAGTGAGTTAATTGCATTGTCTAAATCGGCATCTTTCCACACAAATAACATATCATTTCCGGATAACTCTAATATGGGTTTCTTGCCTGCAAGATAAATTCTTTTTCCTATTTCCAATCCCTTTTCGCTGGTCCCAAAATACATTATGTCATTCACAAAAGGGCTTTCTATCCATTCATCTGTAATTTTTTTAGAATTTCCTATTACTATATTAACGGTGCCGTCAGGAGCACCATTCGCTTTTGCCGCTTTCCATACAATTTCTTTCCAAAGAAATATGGTGGCCAGCGGTGTTCGCAAAGGCGGCTTGACTATTAGTGTATTGCCCGCAAGCAATGCAAACCCTGCGGTTAAGGAATTGCTACAAGGGGCATTTTTGGGTGGGCTAACACAAACTACGCCATCCGGCTTTCGAGCTAAATACATCGTTTCATTTTTACCTCGACCGACTTCTGTCCATAGTTCATCTTTAAAAAAATCTAAAGACTCGGGACGATATGCTTTCTCCATACCTGAAAACTCCCATTCGCATAGTTTTCGAGGATGCCCTTCGACAACAAATAGGTTCAATAATTCTTCTTTTTTCTCTAAAAGATTTTTATGAATATCTCCTAAAATTTTTCTTCTTATACTCACAGGAAAATATCTAAATTTTTGGCTCGCATTGTATGCTGACTCAATTGCCTTTTTGTTTGTCTCATCTTCATCTATACAATATTTCGCATAAATATACTCATTGGCGGATGGGACACTAATATTCTTTTTTAAAGAAGATATAACCTTGTATGGTGTTTTAAAATCTTTAATAACTTGATCAGTATATGGAAAATATTCATATGCCCCCGTGTCCAAGTCTTGTCCGTTAACTAAAAGCGTAAAAATCCGCATTCTACCTCCATTTACAGAATTGTCTACTTCTTTACCAATCCATGTCTTATGCATTCTTTTTCGACAAAATCCACAAGCTTCTGGTTCGAGATCCGCAATCCCTCGTCGTCCATAGAATTCTGATTGCAGAATTTTATCCCTTCTTTTTCGAGTTCACGCAATTCGAGTTCTGTCTTGGGAAAAACGCCATGCAGTATCACTGTCTCCGGTTTGTGGCTTGAATTCATCATGAGCCCGGCGAATGTCTTAGTATCTTCCATATTGAATAATGAATCGTACATTATCACTATATCGGGCTGATAATCATACAGAACATTCAGCCCCTCCTTCTCGATGCCCCCTCTATTGCCATAAACAACCTTCATCTCATAATCGCCGTCCAACATTCCTTCAGCCGCGAAATATCCGCAGGTGAATCCGTAAACTATCGGATTCGGCTCTACAAACAACAGCTTTGCTTTCGGCGTCTGTTTGTTTTCCGGTTCCGCCTTCTCTTTTGTGGGATAAACCCTTGTGTCCTTGTGTGAATCCTCTATAACGTATCGGATCCTGTCTATGAGCTTGGATAAGTCTATAGGTTTCGAGAAAAAGCCATCTATACCGATCTTCTCGACTTCTTCTTTTACCTCTTTGTCATAAGCGGTTATTATAATTACTTTTGTTTTAGAATGTGTTTTTCTTAGGTGTTTTAATATCTGTATACCATCCACACCGGGCATCCTTACATCGAGAAGTATGAGGTCGAGATTCTTAATAGAATCTATGACATTTAATGCCTCATTACCGTTTAAAGCCGTGAGCATGTCATAACCCAAAGCGGTGAAGAAGCCTTTCAGGCTCATGGTTACTTCTTTTTCGTCGTCTACGACCAGGATCACGCCTTTTTCATTATCATCCATTACTTATTTCTCCTTTACATTTTCATGCTCTTCGAGCCATTTATCAAGGCGCTCTTTCTTGAACCGCCACTGCCTTCCCATCTTTGTAGCCGGCAGCCTGTTAGATTGTATTAAACGATATAAGGTAGCTCTCGACGTCTTAAGATATCGTTTTGCGTCATTAAAATCCATCAAAGTATCCATATTCCGCCTTATTATTGGTTTACTATCATTGATTACCTGTGAGTATTAAATATACACTACGAAACAGAAAAAGGCAAATCCAGGGAGACAAAAAAGTCACAGCAAACTGTGGATTTTTTTGGAATTAATTAGGAAGGACGGGACACCAATACTTTTTCTTCAAGCTTGGTAATACGTTTTTCGTGATTATCTAAATTTTAGGGAAAATTAGGGAAAATTAGGGACAGAAAATTAGGGACAGACACCTATTTCTCACTACCAGCATTCTTCGGTCTCCCTATCGGTAGCGCATGTAATCGATTTCCGAATTTCTTCTCGAGCTTTTGAATAAACGCGTTGCTTCCCAGAGGCCTGCCGGTCATAGTATGCTTACGAATAACTGACACTTCATCCGGCTCATCGCCTTTATCTATGAATTCCTTCCACTGCCCTTGTTTGATGTCGACATATTTAAAGAGTTTGCTCGCATCGATTATATCGTCGGTCGAGACGGCACAATGGCTTCTCGCGCTTGACCACATATAATCAATCGGCGTCTTGGCCGCCTTCACCCTAACCGGATTGCGCTCTACATATCTGGCTGCGGCTAAAAGACGGCGATCATCAAGAACGCATGAATAGTACCTGCCCTGCCAGAGATGTCCTGCGGCTTTCAGCTTTTTATTGAAGTACTGCGCATATCGTGTGTGGACAATGCGAAACGTATCCCCAAGGGAATTTTCGTCTCTCGGTATGGCAATAAAGTGAATATGGTTATTCATAAGGCAGTACGCGAGAATATCCAGGCGGTATTTTTGGCCGTACCCGGCCATGAGGAAAAGGTATTGTCTTCGGTCAGAATCATCTTTGAATATGTTCTGGCGATAGTTACCTCTCTGAGTGATATGATGCGGATATTCCGGAATGACTAATCGCGCAATTCGCGGCATAAGGCAATGCTATCATGAAGCCGTGTGGATGTCAATTTAAATAGGTGTCTGTCCCAGTAGTGTCCCAACGTTTCGATTCTAATGTTCGTAACTACTTGAGCTTAATATGGTAACAAAGCAAAACGTTTTTATCGATTTCAAGTCGCTTATGTGTTATTTTGGCGCTCTATATAAAGGAGCGCTCAATGAACACCGGCAAAACCGTTTTTTCTCAAGTTATGGAATTCCTGCCCTTCTACGAATTCCGCAAATGTGTCGAACGTTATCATGGCGATTACAAAGTCAAAAGCTTTACTTGCATGGATCAATTCTTATGTCTTGCCTTCGCGCAACTGACCTTTCGAGAAAGCCTGCGCGATATCGAGGCGTGCTTGCGCTCCATGCAGAGCAAATTATATCACATGGGTATACGCGGACGCGTTTCGCGCAACACATTATCGAACGCGAACAACCAGAGAGACTGGCATATTTATGCTGACTTTGCTCAAATTCTCATCCATAGAGCAAGACCTTTATACGCTGATGATTCTTTCGGCGTCGCTTTGGATGATACCATATACGCGCTCGATTCTACAACGATTGATCTGTGCCTTACGTTATTCCCATGGGCTCGTTATCAAAGAGATCACGGAGCCATTAAAATTCATACGCTCCTGGACTTGCGCGGACCCATTCCGGCGTTTATCGATATCACCGACGGAAAAATTGCCGATGTCGACATCCTGGACTCGCTTATTCCTGAAGCCGGATCGTTCTATATCATGGACCGCGGCTATCACGATTTTACCAGGCTTTATGCGCTGCATCAGGCTAAGGCGACCTTTATTATACGAGATAAGGCCAATACCCTGCATCAAAGAGTATATTCGCGGCCGGTTGACAAAAACACAGGATTGCGTTGTGACCAGACGATCGCGCTCAGTCCATATGGAACCGAACGCTATCCTGAATTACTGCGTCTAGTCCGATTTTTTGACTCAAAGAGCAACAAGCGTTTTATGTTCTTGACGAATAACTTTACCATAGAAGCGTTAACCGTCGCTGAGTTATACAAGGCGCGATGGAAAGTCGAGCTATTTTTTAAATGGATCAAGCAGCATCTGCGCATCAAGGCGTTCTTCGGAACATCTGAGAACGCGGTGAAGACGCAGATTTGGGTTGCCGTATCCGTTTACATATTAATCGCAATTGTCAAAAAGCGTTTGAACCTGAAGCTCGATCTTTACACTATTTTACAGATTCTGAGTGTCAGCATATTCGAGAAAACACCTATAGCACAAGTACTTATGGCAATTGATACGGTCGACAAAAATGATCAAATCGATAACCAATTGTTATTGTTCAAGTTATGATGGGACACTACTGGTGTCTGTCCCCTATTTACTTTCTATTTACTATTTAATTCTTCTCTTTCCTGCTGCTATTTCTGCTCTTCTGTCCCTACTTTCTACTCAGCCGGATCAGGGTAAGCCCGGAATAGGCGACAAAAATGAGTTAAATGCTAAGTAAAAATTATTGTCTTTTCTTAGCAATAATTTTTTGCACTACACCAACTGGGATCAACATAAGGCCTATTAAAGTTATTAGGCGTATAAGGTCGCGAGGAATTCCTACTATATTGTTTTTCATAAGCACGGTATTAATCAAACCACCTATTATAAAAAGAAGAATGCCTGTTTTTAGCACGGAAATTTTAGCCATAGTTATTTTTGAACTCCATCATAATGATTACGTATTTTATGCCATTCGGAAAAATCACCCTTTAGCATTGGCATGCAATATTCTTTAAGAAGCTGTGCCATTCTGCTCATTTCGTCTGCAATTTCTTCCTCTTTAATATTTCTTACAGCAAGTCCTGTTTTATCGTTAAAATAGTGGACAATTTGATTAAGATCTAACGACGGCTTGTAATAATAAGGAGGTTTAATCATAACGGCTATGTGCAGAGGCCTATCCCATGAAATCATAACTTCACATTTATCATTCCGTGCGGTGAAAACAGTCTCAGGGTCTTCCTTAAATACAAATCCATAATCTGAAATAAGAAAATTGAACGTGCTAAAAACGCTGTCGCTAAATATTTTCTTAAAGTTGCTCATACGAACCTACTTTCTCTTCATATATGCACCAACAACTTCATAGCCCCGTTCTCGTAAATACTCTATTTCTTTCAAAAACATTGTTCCTGGTTCTGCTTTGCTAAGAGGACTTGCTAAAAATATTTCATCTCCCCGGCTTATGGCATCGTCTAACCATCGATAATTTACTGCCTCATTCCATAGCGGGTCTGGCAAATTCAAAACATTATGATTTGGCCAACCTTCCGCAACTGCTGTATCCCATCGGCGACCTATTACTGTTGTTTTCTTTCCACTTTGCGCTGCTAATTGCTTAGCGGATACCAATGCTTCGTTAACAGCAACACCGCCTTCAAGGCGTAGCGCACTTACTGCAAGACCTTTAACAACGCTACCAACGACAAGAGCTCGCCCTACTTCTTGTAGAATTTTACCCGACCCTAAGAATGCTTGATAACCTGCTGATAGTGCATCTCCACTTTGAGCGGCTTCCCATGCCCCAGAAAAGTTATCCAACGCACCAGGTAATGATTCGCCAAACCTAAAGATATCTGTAACCGTTGCCTTAAAGAAATCTTTTGCGGAATTAACAGCTGTTGCGCTTAGAATCCAGCCCATATTGTTCTGGGCATCGCCGAGGAACCAATCTGCCATCTGGTCTATCTTTTGATCTGTTATATCCACATATTGTGAAAGAGCAAATTTACTATACCACGGCTCACTCTGAGATAGCGATTCTTGTAGCGTAGCAGATGTCTGATTCGTTACAAACTCGCCATTCCTAACAACTATATCCGTGTTTGAAGTCAGGTTTTTAATAACGGCGTTTTTGAAATCACCGTTAGAATCAAACTCTACCGCTTGCCCATTCTCTCCATAAATCTGATAGGCAACGTCTCCATCGTAACTTTGGAATTCAGCATCAGTAAGCGCGTAATTCCTTACATCAAGGCTTACAAGTCCGAGCTCAGTGTAGTTAGTGCTTGTTCCATTTTTTAGCACCATTTCACCTTGATAATCAATGCCGAACTCTCCTTCATTGTAATATGTTCCTTTGGATTGCGCAAGGATTTCTGAACCATCTGCGGAAATAATCAAATAATCGCCAGTTTCCCCTGTAGGCATAATAAGAGCTGCCTCACCATCAAACGTAGTAGTCGAAGGCCTTAGATTCTCGGGTAACTCTTCGGGATTATTTAGGGCAGTCTGGATGTAGTTAAATACAGTGCCGCCATTTCTTATCATGCTTTCAACAGCATCTCTATAAAAGATGCTTGTGGCGCATGTTTCAAGCGTTTCGGCAAGACCACGCTCCTGAATCATTTGGGATACGCTAAGAATTTTTGAAATATATACGGCTCGCGACCATGGATTATCACCAGGGCCATCAAGTGTAAATATACTGCCAGTAGATTCAATTAAGGCATCATATATACCCTTAAATACATCATGATCCTCAGATAAGCCTCCAGCTATTGCCCCGGAAAGAATTCGTGCTGTTATAGCGCCTATCAGTGGATCTAAATCTTGCGTCGCAAATTCCATGCCTATGGTCACTGCGCCACGCAACAAGCCATCTGTGATGCTATTCCATATGTCTGTTGGATTTGTGCCTGGGGTTAATCCGACTTGGATAGAGCTAACTATTGGTAATCCTAAAACGTAGGATATCCTCGGATCCACGCCCAGCCAGTCGCCTAATAAACCAACCCCGGCAAATGCGGCTTCTGAAGCAAGATTTATACCAACTTCGGTAATTGTTTCGGAGACGGTGCTTAGATCGAACATTCCTTCGGTGAGCGTACCGGCGGCCATCGACAGGGCGCTTACAATAGGCGGCGGAAGGTCTATTATGGTTCCGAGGTAATTCACGCCCTGCATAGCCAGCGCGCCAAACGCGCTCTGGAAATGGAAGAACCCTTCGACGGGATTACCAATAGCCCCGGTTATCCCGCCCGTAACGAACGCGCTTATGAGATTCGAGATCATAGGATCGACGCCTAACGCTTCCAGGCCGGCGTTAATCGCGTAATTGGCGGCTACGCTGACCACCGTCTTCCCCACAAACGTCACGACCGTCTCGGCGAACGTCGCTTCGGCGCCCGAGGCCAACAGCCCCGTCGAGAAGAAACTCGCGAATCCCTTAAATAACGACATGCCGACGAACTTGACGCCCGCGAATATGGCTTCGCCTATCGCGCCGATACCGCCGGCTATCCCTCCGATAAAATTAGCCATGAGCGCCAGGCCGGCCTGTATAATGCCCTGGACGGCTATGACCACAGTCTGGATTATGGTAACTACAGCCGCCGCTATAGCCGCTATCACCTGCGCCACGGCGCTGAATATCGCGGCTATCAGGAAGAAGAGCTCGACGAAGCACGCGCCTCTAATCTTTTTGGACTGGTAATCCGTAAGAATGGTGCATTCATTTACCGGAGGCGTATCTTCGATGAGCGCGTAATTGCCTTGCCATGACTCGAGAAAATCCTTTACCTTTAACTTTACTACCTCGCCTCCGGGGCCTTGCGACGTCTCGCGGTAGGTCACCTCATCATTGGCGATGTCTATGCCTTCGAGCACTACATAATGCTTGCCTCCTATAAACAGGATCGCTTTCTTTCCCGAACCTGCCGGGACGAGCCTGGCCAATTCCTCTATCGATATCTTCACAGGCGTGAGAATGAAGCCCTTTATCCGGGCGATGTTCTTCAAGGCATATGCCGAGATGAGAAGTTTCCCGTTGGAAAACCTGTTAATCGAGCCGGTGAGGACGTCTATAAGGATAGCGAGCTTCACGAGCTCCCTGTCCTCATAATCGACGCCTTTTGCTTTGAGTAACTCGCCCAGGACGTTCGACGCGCTCCGCCCGAAGTGCGGGTTCTGGCCCGAGAGCCAGGCGGTTATCTTATCCACATCATCGGCCGTTATGGAAACAACGTCCGCGGCCGTCAGCCCCAGCGATGAGAGATACTCGCCTCTCTCATTATCAGCCGCCATATCCAGATACCCGCGAAGTTCCCTCTCTACCTCCGCGCGGATCCATGCGATATCCGCCATCCGCCTGTTGTATTCCGAATCCGGATCCGAAGTATCACGCAAAGAGCCGCAGAGCGCCGCCACATCGAGCGCGCGGTCCGGAGAATTCTTGACCGCGTCAAGCCATACCTCTATCTCCGTCTCGCCTGGGTCGCGCCCTAATATGTCGCGGTACCTTTCCTGTATTACGGGCCTGGCCTCCTGGACCGATATCTGGTCCAGCAGCTCCTGTTTTTTCAGTTCCACGTCCGCCAGGACCCGGGCCTCTTCCGTGTCTAAATCGCCGATAAGGTCGGCCACCTGCGTTTCATATCCGGATATCTCCGCGGCTTCCTGTGCATTCAATTCGGATATATACCTCCGGACCTTCCCCATCTCGCCGAGTATATAATCGCGCGTCCTGTTCTTCTCTTCTTTCGCGCCCCACTGCCACCAGTAGATCTTCCTCTTTTCATTGTCATCATACATGCGCTGGAGATCGTTTAGCGCGGCATACAGCGGCGCCCTTGCCGCGTCATAAGCCGACCTTATGATCTGCACGTTTTCGGCGGATTGGATGGTCAGTTCGGCAATAGTCTCTCTCTTTTCTTCCGACATCCGATACTTCATCTCTTCTATCTTTATTTCCGCGTCGCGACGCGCCTGTTCCAGGCATAGCGCAGTTATCGCGCCTTCCTCGTCGTATGTGTAACCAGCTATGGTGTCTCCGTGTATGTCCGTTACATACTCGACCTTGCCGTCACCGCTATAAAAGGTTATCGTCCTGTCGGCCTTGACGAGAGCTCTTAATTTTCCGTCTTTGTCGTAATCCGATATAACCGCGGTTTCTTCATCCAGTTCATAGCCTATCGACGCCTTTACCCTATCCCACCTTATTTCACGGCAATTGACGGAGGGGTCAAAGTAGAGAGTGCCTATATCGAGAGCTTCGGCGTCAGGCGGGATCGCGGGGTCATATAATGAGCAATCTTCTTTAAGAGGCGTATATTTGTCGAACTCGTTTTGGCCTCTGTTCACTATCGGAGTTATGATACCGAGAAGCCGTCTTTGTCCGATCTCGCCTATCTTATATTTTGTCTTATCGGCGTCCGCGTATCCTATATAATGGAACGGTATATCGTGCATCCATACGAATGTGCCGCCTTCTTCCAGATACGGCCGGACAGGAGATTCCCAGGTATACCTGCTCACGATGGTAGAGGGCGCGACATCCTGGCCCATTATCACAACCGAATCCTCGCCGTAAGATTTAAGGAACTGCCTTAATTCATCGGCATTTAATACCTGGAACCCCTTGGATACGAAGTAATTTACCATCCTGGAAGAGAAGCTCGCGGTAGTCCAATTGGTCGGATATCTCGAATCGTAATAGATAGCCTTATGCGTCTTATCGCCTACCATAGCGTAGAGCTCATCCATCTTCGACGTTTCGTAGACATCGTTCATCTCGTCCCAGAGGCGAATGAATCCTGAATCGGGGTATGAAGGATTGAAATTCTTTATATAACTTGATGCATAGCCTTTCGAGTCGACATATAGCGGTTCTATCTCATCGGTAATCTGGGTGGGGCGTATGCTGTACCAGTTTACATCAGGCGCCTCGTGAAGAGCTTCGGAACCAACAGGGTTTCCGTCTTTGTCGTAGTAAGAACGCTCAATAGTGTAGTTTGAAATTATGGCGGGGCCTGTGCCTCTCTTATTCAACAGCTCTTTCGCCGATCCTGCAGCGGCGCCTTTGCGGCCAATTATCGCGAACGAATCATGGTCGTATAATTCCCGTATCCTGGCGCTTCCTATCGATTCAAGGGCGCGTTTGGCGCTCTCTGTCAGGTGATACCACCCTTCATCGCCGACAGTCGCGGCCACAAAGTCACCGTCGGAAACAGAATTTATGAAGTGGCCATTCGTTCCGCTTCGCCCTCGCCCAGGTGATTTACGTTG
>JBAZNZ010000021.1 GCA_041648975.1 Candidatus Omnitrophota bacterium
CAGGCGGGCAGGCTGCCGCGGCTTGGACTTTTTCTTCAAAAGGGCTCGTATGGGTTTATCCCGCCATCTGTTTAGCTCGGGGCGGGATCCCGCCTCAAGTCTAACTCCGGGCGGGACAATCTATCACGGGTATATTCTATGCGCGTATCTATGTATCCCGAACTGTAGTTCTCAACATTCGGGCACCCCATCCAATCCGCCTTTCATAAGTCCCATCGGATTGGGTTTACAATCTGTAGTTGTAGGGGAGGTTTAAACCTCCCCTACGACATAAGCGCGTATCTATATGCCCGAACCATTCTTGCTGTATTCGGGACACCCCATCCCTGCCCGCCAGACTTAGCTTGCTGCGATCAGGCGGGCATACTTCGCCCTTATCATAAAAAGTCTCAAGCCGCGTCACCCGAAAAATTTCCAGATAGAATAAGGCTGAATAACCTAAGCCGACGTTATGATGAGCACATTGTCCCGCCGGGAGTAAGATTAGGGGCGGGATCCCGCCCCGCGTATGTTTCCGGGCGGGAAAAATATTCCTGCTCGTCAGCTAAGGTAAAATATTTTGTGCCACGAGACAGCTACCGGCAGGTTGCTCTTGAGGCGTAAGATTTTGCCAAGGTAATAACTACTACCTAAGGTAATAGGCGCCATAGTTGCCATAAGGGCTGTAATAACATATTAGATACATCTTTACATAAACACTCTTGAAGGCAAAATTAGCCGAAAGAGCGCCTGCCGGTAAAGCTGCTAAAGATAAACAGTCACAAAATATTTTATCGGTAATTTCCTATTGTATTATAGGACTACATTTGTTAATATAATAAAACTTTACAAAGGAGGGGCAGTGAAAGCATTGATAACATACTATTCGTTCAGCGGCAATACGGATAAAGTGGTAAAGATATTCGCCGACGTCATGAAACAAAAGGGCGAAGTCGATGTGCAGAGGCTGAAGCCGGTAAATGAGATAGACGATTTTGGCGGGCAGTGCCGGGCCGCTTTTACCAAAAAGAGGGCGGAGCTGAAAGACGGCGTCAAGTATGACGCGAGCCATTACGATCTCGTATTATTAGGGTCCCCGGTCTGGGCGTTCGCCCCGACGCCGGCGTTAAACACCTATCTCGATAAGATATCCGGCCTGAACGGCAAGAAGGCGATACTGCTTCTCACTTCAGGAAGCGGCCTTGGCGTTAAAAGATGTTTCAACAGCATAAAGACCGTCCTCCAAAATAAAGGCGTGACGGACATAAGCGAGATAAACATACCGGATAGAAAATTAGGGGACGAAGCCTTTATAGTGTCGGCGATAAAGAAGGTAGTAGGATAGTATGCGTGTTGCGATGTACTATGCTAATAACGACGTCCGCCTCGAAGAGAGGCCGCGGCCCACGCCCGGGGCGGGTGAGATACTGGTGCGCATCGAGGCGAGCGGGATATGCGGTACCGATTGCCTGGAGTGGTACCGTATACATAGGGTCCCTCTAGTCCTCGGGCATGAGATAGCGGGCGTCATAGTCGAAACCGGGAAAGGCGTTAAGCGGTACAAAGTCGGCGACAGGGTCTCAGTGTCGCACCATGTGCCGTGCGGCAAATGCCGGTTCTGCCGCGCCGGACATGAGACGGTCTGCGATATGCTGCGTAAGACGAATTTTGACCCGGGCGGGTTCTCCGAATTCGTCCGAGTACCTAAGATAAATGTTGAAAAAGGCGTATATATTATTCCGAAAAACGTCTCTTTTGAGGAAGCGACATTTATAGAACCGCTTGCCTGTGTGATCAGAGGGCATAGGCTTGCGGGGATGAAAAAAGGGAAGAGCGTTCTCGTGATCGGCAGCGGCATATCGGGCTTATTGCATATAAAACTTGCCAGGTCGGCCGGGGCCGGCCGTATTTTCGCTACAGATATTTCGGATTTCAGATTGAAAGCCGCTAAGAAGGCAGGCGCTCATCTCGCGATAAACGCCGCCGAATATACGCCGGAGCGGTTGAAAGATATGAACGGCGGTTTGCTGGCGGACCTCGTCGTCATCTGCGCCGGGGCCGCTTCCGCGATAGAGCAGGGACTTAAGTCGGTTGAGCGAGGGGGCACGATCCTGATATTTGCGGCAACGGGCAAAGGAGTGACTATACCGCTATCCGTGAATGACCTTTTCTGGCGCAACGAAGTCACTGTCACGAGCTCTTACGCCGGAAGCCCGGACGACCACCGGGAGGCATTGAAAAAAATTGCCTCGAAAAAGGTCAAGGTATGTGATATGATAACGCATCGGTTCGGCCTTGAGGACGCTGTCAAAGGGTTCAGGCTGGTTGCGGAAGCGAAAGAATCGATCAAGGTTATAATAGAACCGCAGAAATAGGGTAAAGCAAACTTAAGGAAGCTATGGCTACACCGCTCGAAAAATGGGTTGAGGAACAGGAACGGCTGACGAAGCCGAAACGTGTCTATTGGTGCGACGGTTCGGAAGAGGAAGCGCGCCGGATCATAGAGATAGGGATGAAGGAAGAGAAGATCACCGGCAACCCCATATTCTATGAGCTCAATAAGAAGACCTTCCCGAACAGTTATCTCCACAGGAGCCATCCTACGGATGTTGCCAGGACAGAGCATCTGACGTACGTATGCCACCCCGACAAGCAGACCGCGGGGCCGAACAACAACTGGATGGACCCCAAGGAAGCCAAGGCGGCTATGCGCAAGCTCTCCGACGGCTGCATGCGCGGCAGAACGATGTATGTGCTCCCTTATATGATGGGCCACCCGCAATCGCCGTATGCCAAGGCCTGCATACAGCTTACCGACGTATCGTACGTCGCTATAAGCATGAGGATCATGACGCGCATGACGGAATCGGCGATCGATAAGATAGGGAAGAGCGAGAACTTCGTTAAGGGCCTGCATTCGATAGGCGATTTCGAGCCTCATAAACGTTTTGTGATGCATTTTCCGGACGAACATTTCGTATGGAGCGTAGGCTCCGGCTATGGCGGCAACGCTCTTTTAGGCAAGAAATGTTTTTCTCTGAGGATAGCCTCATGGCTCGGCCTTAAAGAGGGCTGGCTCGCCGAGCACATGGTCATAATGGGCGTCCAGGATCCGCAGGGAAATATCACATACATGGCCGCGGCTCTCCCGAGCGCCTGCGGCAAGACCAACCTCGCGATGCTCGAATCGGTCCTGCCGGGATATAAAGTATGGATCCTGGGCGATGATATCGCCTGGCTTAATGTCGGTCCGGACGGACGGCTATGGGCCATAAACCCTGAGGCGGGATTTTTCGGAGTGGCGCCGGGGACGTCCATGAAGACGAACCCCAACATGATGAAGACCCTCAAGAAAGGGACTTTCTATCCGACGATATATACGAATACGGCGCTCAACACCGATACGAATGAGCCGTGGTGGGAGGGATTGAACGGGGAGGCGCCGGTGCACATGGTCGATTGGCAGGGAAGGCCGTGGGATACCACGATGAACACGAAAGCCGCCCATCCCAATTCCAGGTTCACCGTTTCGATAACTCACGCTCCGACACTCTCTCCGGAATTCGACAATCCGAAAGGCGTGCCTATATCCGCCGTAATATTCGGAGGTAAGAGGACGTCACTGCAGCCGCTTATAGTTGAAGGGCTCAACTGGCAGAACAACGTATTCTTAGGCACGAGAATGGGGTCTGAGACGACCGCGGCGGCTATTCACAAAGAAGGCGTTGTCAGGCGCGATCCTATGGCTATGCTTCCGTTCTGCGGGTATAACATGGCCGATTATTTTGCCCATTGGCTCGGCATAGGTAAGAAACTGGCCAAGCCTCCAAAAGTATTTTCAGTGAACTGGTTCAGGGTGGACGATAACGGCAAATATATATGGCCCGGTTTCGGGGACAATATCAGGGTATTGAAATGGGTCGTAGAAAGGGTCAATAACAGCATTGACGCGAGATCCACGCCCATAGGCCTCGTCCCGCACATCAAGGACCTTGATCTGCAGGGCCTTAATATTCCGCAGGAAAATATGGAGAAATTATTTGCCGTAGACGCCGGAGACTGGAAGAGCGAAGTCTCCGACATTGAGGCGTTCTATAAAAAATTCGGTACGCGTATGCCGAAAGAGATCTTGGACGAGTTGAATATGATGAAGAAGAAACTAGGCTGATCAAGGAGGGTATCATGGACTGGGGAATGAAGAACAGGCTAGCGCGATTGATAAAACCATCCGACGGAAGAGCCGTCTGGCTTGCGATCGACCACGGATATTTTCTGGGGCCCGTATCGAAATTGGAAGATCCGGCAAAGACCATTAAACCTTTAATGCCTTTTACCGACGCTCTAATGCTGACGAGAGGCGTTCTGCGCAGCTGTATTGACGCCGCTGTCGATATCCCGATGATACTCAGGGTCTCGGGCGGGAACAGTATTGCCGGTCCGGCTTTATCGAATGAGGGTATCCATACGTCGATGGAAGAGGCGATAAGGTTGAATGCCTCGGCGGTAGCCTTCTCGATATATGTAGGGACGGAACACGAGCACCAGACCCTGCTTTCCCTCGGCGAGCTGGTGAACCAGGGACAGCGCTACGGCATGCCTGTCCTGGCAGTAACGGCTGTAGGAAAAGAGCTCGAAAAGAGGGACGCCAGGTACTTAAGCCTGTGCTGCCGCATTGCCGCGGAGCTCGGCGCCCAGGCAGTGAAGACATATTATTGCGACGATTTTGAACGCATCGTAAGGTCCTGCCCGGTGCCCGTCGTGATCGCCGGCGGTCCCAAACTCAATACGGAAATGGACGTGTTGAAGCTCGCGCATGACGCGATAAAGCAGGGAGCCAAGGGCGTGGATATGGGCCGCAACATCTGGCAGTCGAAAAACGCGGTAGGTATGATAAAAGCTTTACGCGGCATAGTTCACGAAAACATGTCGGTGAAAGAAGCTGCAGGATTGATGAAAGGCAAAAAATAAAAGAAGATATTTGATTTGCATTTTATTAAGATATAACATATAATTTTATAGTAGCGGAAAGGTCAGGATGTAGTCCCTCGTCACTTGAGTGAGGTTAGGGCTCCTCGGGACGATTTGACAGGGTCAGGCTACATCAAATCGGGGGGCTGGGGTATGAGAAAAGAACTGATGTTCAGAAGGGTTGGTGTAGTTGCCGTATTTGTTTTGAGTGTTGTGTTTATTTCCGGTTGCGGAAGTGTGCCAAAAAAGTTTAAAGAAGAGGTTTACGGCATTAAGTCGAGAGTAGAGACCCTCGAGACGAAGGTCGAAGGCGTCGAGGCCAAACAATCGGAGGTCGAGCGCGTAACGAGCGAACAGGCCCAGAAGATAGATGAATTGAAGGTGGTCAGACAGGCGCCCCTCAGCACGAATATATCCGTGAAGGCGCGGCCCGGGAAGTCCAAGGCGCATATAAAAGACATCCAGACCTGCTTAAAGAACGCGGGATTTTACGACGGCAAGATAGACGGCATAAAAGGCAAGGGCACCAGGAGGGCTATAAAGGAATTCCAGAAAGCGAACGGCCTCATTGCCGACGGGGTGGTAGGATCCAGGACATGGGAGATCTTGAGTAAATATGAGACCGGATCGGCTCGAGCGTCAATGGGTTCGGAAGAGGGGGCTACCAAATAGTTCATAGTTTATAGTTCGTAGTTGATAGAAGGGGCGGCTCTCGTAAGTAAGAGGCAGCCCCTTTTTGGTAAAGCGTAGAAATACGGAAAGGTAAGTTACAACAGTCTTTTTAGATGTAGTCCCTCGTCGCCTGAGTGAGATAACAGCTCCTCGGGACGATTTACCAGAGTGAGACTACAGTAAATCGGAGGTAATCATGAACGAAATACTCGAGATACTTGAAAAGAACGCCAGGGCTACGGTCGAAGATATCGCAAGGATGCTTAATATGACGCCCAAGGCGGTGTCGAATATGATTAAGAAGCTGGAGAAGGACGGGGTCATACTTAAGTATAAGACCGTAATCAATAAGGAGCTGGAAAGGGATGAGAATTCGGATGTCCGCGCCCTTATAGAAGTGAAGTTGACCCCGCAGAAGAATGTGGGGTTCGACCATCTGGCCGAGCGCATATACCAGTTCCCGGAAGTGACGAGCTGTTATCTGATGTCGGGGACCTATGACCTTCTCGTCGTGGTCGAAGGGAAGAATATCCACACCGTGTCGAATTTCGTCGCGGAAAAATTGTCCGCCATGGAGAATGTGCGCGGGACTATTACGCATTTTATATTGAAGAAATATAAGGAAGACGGTGATATATTGAAACAGCCGGAGAGGTCGAAACGCCCGGCGATAACTTTGTAAAGGAAGTTGTAAGCTATAAGTTGTAAGTTATAAGTTTAAAACTTACAGCTTAAAACTTACGACTTATAACTTTCATGAAAATTTCCAAGCTCGTCGAACAGATGCCGCCGTCGGGCATACGCGCGTTCTTCGACCTTGTCATAGGAATGAAAGACGTGATATCCCTCGGAGTTGGAGAGCCGGATTTTGTAACTCCATGGAATATAATAGAAAGGGCGATCTACTCTCTTGAGGAAGGGTACACATCCTATACTTCCAATAAAGGGTTGGCGGAACTGCGCCAGGAACTCGCGAGGCATCTGAAGCACAGGTACGCTCTCGACTACGATCCCGAAGAAGAGATCCTTATAACCGTCGGCGTAAGCGAGGGGTTCGATCTCACGTTAAGGGCGCTCTTAAATAAAGGCGATAAAGTCCTGGTGCCCGAACCGTCCTATGTTTCTTACGGGCCGCTGACAGGCCTGGCTCTCGGCGAACCTGTCTATATAAAGACAAAGCCGGAGAACGGTTTTAAGATCACGCCTAAAGATATAGACGGGCACTGCGATAAAAAAACGAAGGCCATCGTCCTTAACTATCCCAATAATCCGACGGGAACCTCTTATTCGAGGGCCGAGATAAGCAAGATCGCCCGGACCGTTTCAAAGCACGGCCTCATCATGATAAGCGACGAAATATACTGCGAGCTCACTTACGATTTTAAACATATCCCGTTCCCCGCGCTTCCGCGCATGAAGGAGAGGACCGTATATCTTAACGGGTTCTCCAAGGCGTACGCCATGACAGGCTGGAGGATCGGTTATGCGTGCGGCCCCCGCGAGATCATCGCGGCAATGACCAAGGTCCATCAGTATACGATGATGTGCGTGCCAATAATGTCGCAGATGGCCGCGCTGGAGGCGCTCAAACACGGAGAGAAGGCCGTCCAGGAGATGAAGCGGGAGTACAGGAGGAGGAGGGAGTACGTTATCTCGCGTTTGAATGAGATAGGGCTGCCCTGCCACAGGCCGGAAGGGGCGTTCTACGCTTTCCCGTCGATAAAAAAGACGGGCCTTTCATCCATGGAATTCGCTAACCGGCTCCTGAAGAGGGAGAAGGTCGCTGTAGTCCCGGGTACGGCGTTCGGGCCTTCGGGAGAAGGTTATATCAGGATATCATATGCTTCCAGCCTCGATAAACTGAAAGAGGCGTTGAGCAGGATAGAAACTTTTTTGACGGCTATAGCCGTTCATTCCAAATAAAATTGAGGGCCTGATAATGAAAAAGTCGGTATTATTGGTTGCCATGACAGGCGTTATCCTTATGCTGTTATCGCCCGAACCCGCGTTTGCAAAAGGCCAGAACATAATAAAGATATATGAAGACACGGAGATATCCGAAGGCATGGACGTTGACGATGTAGTGTCTGTCGGCGGGAATATTACGGTCTCGGGACGGGTAGGGAATAGCGTTGTGGCGGTAGGCGGGTCTGTCGTGTTAAAACCCGGCGCATATGTGGGCGGGCAGGTCGTAGCTGTCGGCGGGGAGGTAGTCAAGGATGCGTCGGCTGCCGTCGCGGGCAGGATAACTCAGGTCTACATGCCCAACTTCATACCGTCGGCGGCGACCTTCCTGAAAGGCGGATGGATAACGTTGTGGGCGACCATAAGCCTGTTGACTCTGCTGGGTTTTCTTGGTCTTGCCATCTTGCTTACGGCGCTCATCCCCGAACATATGGGGACTGCCGTCAATGCGCTGGAGCGATCCTTCGTAAAAATGCTGCTATGGGGCGTGCTCTGGACTATATTGATCGTCCCGGTAGCGGTCCTTCTTGCCATAAGTATAGTCGGGGTAATACTGATACCTCTCGAGATACTGCTGGCGGCGCTTGCCCTGATAATAGGATATATCGCCGCGGCGATATACATAGGCAAGAATATATTGCTATCTTTCAAAAAAATACCGCCGCCTTTTGTCGATGTGGTCTTAGGTATACTGATCCTGTTCCTGGTAGGTTTCATCCCCGTTGTCGGAGCTGTTATCAAGGTAGTGTTCCTGATAGCGGGTTTCGGAGCGGTGCTGACGACCAGGTTCGGCACGGTAAAATGAAGATGCAGTCATATATAACTTGACAAAGGTTCAATAGGCGGTATAATTGCTTTTATAAAAAATTTCCGAAAGGAGGAGGGAATGAACAGGAGATTGTTGATGATATTATTGGCGGCGATAGTCGTTGTGCCGTTAATATTTATCGGGTGTAAGGCAAAGGTGGATAAGACTGCCGAAGAGCTCGCCTCGTCGGAGGCTATCGCGACGATGGAAGAAACAATAGATATCGAAGAACCGGCTCAGACGATCGCGACGGAAACGATCCCGCCTACGGCGACGCCGCCGATGGCGCAGGCGACGGCCCCCGCCCCGCAGATAAAGCTCGAAAGGAATAAGGATATACAGAGAGCGTTGAAAGCGGCCGGATATTACACAGGCGCGATCGACGGTAAGATAGGCCCCAGGACAAAAAAGGCCATAGAGAGTTTTCAGAAGGCGCAGGGCCTGAAGGTCGACGGCAGGGTTGGGCCGAAGACCTGGGCAGAGTTGGAAAGATACCTGGTTTCCCAGGAAGTCCAGAACTAGTTTATTTTAGAGAGGAGGCGTAAGTAGATGAGGTATATCCGGTTCTTAGTCCTGTTCATTATGTGCGTATCCCTTATAAGCCTTGCGGGATGCGGTGTGTCGAAAGATAAATACGAGGCCCTGCTGAACGAGAAGGTGGGATTAGAGGAAAAAGTCAGTGTTCTCACGGCGTCAAAAGAGGCCCTGAAGAGGGAATTCGACGATCTCTTAAAAGAGAAGATGGATCTGTCGACCAGGCTGGAGATCATGAACAATGAGAAGGCCGCGCTTAAAGGCGAATACGATAAGATACTCGATGAAAAAGTGACCCTCAAGGCGTCTTACGACAAGCTTTTGGCCGATAATAAAGAACTGCAGGACAGGATCGCAACTAGATAATGCTGTGCGGCCAGAAGGCGGAATAATTTGCTGAACGGTAAAAAGATAGTAGTCATAATGCCCGCGTATAACGCGGAAAAGACTCTGCGCCGGACTTACGAAGAGATACCCAAAGATATAGTAGACGATATAGTCCTTACCGACGATGTTTCGAAAGACAGGACTGTCGATGTCGCGAAATCTTTGGGTATCAAGGTATTTGTCCATAATGAGAATAGGGGTTACGGCGGGAACCAGAAGACCTGCTACAGGGAAGCGTTAAGGCTCGGCGCCGATGTAGTAGTGATGCTCCATCCTGATTATCAATATCCTCCCAAACTGATAACGCCTATGGCGGGCCTCATAACATCCGGCATGTTCGATGTGGTCCTGGGCTCCAGGATCCTCGGTAACAAGGCCCTTAAGGGCGGGATGCCTTTCTATAAGTATGTGGCCAACAGGCTCCTGACATTAACGGAAAATATTGTCATAAAAGAGAAGCTGTCTGAGTACCATACCGGTTACAGGGCATTCTCGCGCGATGTCCTTCTATCGCTTCCGATACTGGAGGATTCAGACGATTTCGTTTTCGATAACCAGATGCTCCTGCAGGCCTTTTATTTCGGGTATAGGGTAGCGGAGATAACCTGCCCTTCAAGCTATACGAAGGATTCTTCGTCCATCAATTTTCCCAGAAGCGTCACATACGGGTTCGGCGTGCTTAACACAGCGTTCAAATACGCGCTCAATAAACTATCGTTCAGGAAAGATCCCCTGTTCAGCAGGGACGGTAAGAGATTAGCCGTTTAAGTTATTCTTGACTTTTGTTTTATGTGTATGGTAATTTGTATACGATAAAGATAGGGGGGTGTTTTATGAAAGTTAAAAATTTAGCAGGCATAATTGTCGCGGTGGCGGCGACTTTAATATTGGCGGTCCCGGTATTTTCGCAGGACGCAAGCCCGGAGCAGCCCGATGTCATGCCCGCCGCGGCTATCGCAGGCGAAGGGGCCGGCCAGCCTAATGATATATCCATATACGGCGAAGTCATGGCCACTGATCCCGCGACGAATTCCGTATCCGTCCAATATTATGACTACGATATGGACGAGGAAAAGACAATAAGCGTCGAGCTCGATAAGGACACGAAGATCGAGAACGCGTCCGATCTGTCGGGAATAAAGCAGGGCAACTGGGCTGACATCATATATGCGGTCAAGGACGGAAAGAATGTCGCGGTATCCGTTGTGATAGAGAAGGAAGAAGAAGCGCCGCTCGAAGCGTCGACAGAGAACGAAGAAGACTATTAATTCTATTATAATCCCAATTTCTTATTATCTATCCGCTAAGAGACATAAAGATGTGTTGTGAAAACTGCCCCCGCTACACGAGCTGTGAAGAGGAGGGCCATTTAAACGATTTATGCTGTGTCAGTTGTTCTGACTACCAGTTCTGCCACGGCAAGAGAGGCGCCGCCGATAAGGATACGGAAGAGTCGGACGGCGAATTTGACGATCTCTGAAAAAGGGGGGCGTTATTATGGCACAAACACCTTCAAGAACACGCGAAAACAGGCAATTCAGGTTCCCTCAAGGTTACGGCGACAATAAGATAGTCCTTCTGGCGCGCGATCCATGGTGGGTATTCACATATTGGGAGATCAGGAAGGCAAACGAGGAAGAGGCCGTAAGGAAGATAGAGGCCTCCGGAGATAGTATCGCTAAGTCCGTTCTCCGGGTGTATGATGTTACCGACGTAAGCTTTAACGGCAAGAACGCCCGCTCATATTTCGATATAGAGCTCAGAGGGCTGGCGACCAACTGGTATATCAATGTAGGCTCTCCGGACAGGGCATGGATCGTCGACATAGGTATCGTTACGAAAAAAGGCAGTTTCTACCCCCTGGCCCGTTCCAATATGGTCAAGACCCCCCGTTTTGGCATGTCGGACCAGCTCGACGCGGAGTGGATGGTCCCTGAGGACGAATATTGGAAGATGTTCGGGTTATCGGGAGGTTTCGGCGTAGGAAAAGGTTCGCTGGAAGTAAGGGAGATGATCAAGAAGCGCCTGGAGGAGCAGATATCTTCCGGAGGCATATCGAGCGCCGCGTCATTTTACAGGAAACCCGGCGAGAGAAAATTCTGGCTTGTCGTTAACTGCGAGCTGATAGTCTACGGCGCGACGGAGCCGGACGCGAAACTGACCGTGCAGGGGAAAAAGATAGATCTAAGGAAAGACGGCACATTCACCCTGAGGTTTGCTCTGCCCGACGGGAAACAGGTCATCCCCGTTGAGGCGACCTCAAAGGACGGCATAGACAGCCGCCGCATAACGCCGATCGTATCCAGAAAGACAGAGTAAACCTTATGCTGAAAGGTTATCTCGCGATAGTCCTTCATGCGCACCTTCCATATGTACGCCATCCGGAGTTTGACGACTTTCTTGAAGAAGACTGGCTATTTGAAGCCATAACAGAGACATATATTCCCATCATAAAAGTATTGGCCGGTCTGGAAAGAGATAAGGTCGAGTATAAGCTGACCATATCGCTCTCGCCGACGCTCATGTCCATGCTCATGGACCCGCATCTGCAATACAAATACCTCAAACATCTCGATAAACTCATTGAGCTTTCCGCCAAGGAGATCGACAGGACTAAGTGGGAGGAGGCCTTCAATAAACTTGCCCATATGTACCATACTTTGTTCTGGGAGGCAAGGCACATATTTGTCGATGAGTACAAGATGAACCTCGTCAATGCGTTCAAGCACTTTCAGGAGACGGGCCATCTGGAGGTAATAACGTGCTGCGCGACGCACGGCTACCTGCCATTGATGGAAGTGGAGAGAAAGGCTTCCGTGAGAGCGCAGGTAAGGGTCGGAGCCGACCTGTACCAGAAAGTATTCGGAAAGAGACCCGCCGGTATCTGGCTTCCCGAATGCGGATTCAATCCCGGCGATGACGAAGTGATTAAAAAAGAAGGAATAAGATATTTTCTCGTAGATACCCACGGCATACTGTTCGGCACGCCCCGCCCGAGGTTCGGCGTTTTCAGCGCGTATCTTACTAAAAACGGCGTAGGCGTTTATGGCAGGGATACGGAGTCCTCCAAAGCCGTATGGAGCGCCGTTGAGGGATATCCGGGCGATCATAATTACAGGGAGTTCTATCGCGATATCGGTTTTGATCTTGATTACGACTATATCCGCCCTTACATAAATGCCGACGGTGTGAGGATAAATACCGGAATAAAATATTATAAGATAACCGGAGCCGGCGGCCACAAGGAACCGTATGTGCCGGAGACTGCGCGCGCCAGGGCGGCGGACCAGGCCGGTAATTTTATGTTCAACAGGGAAAAGCAGGCCGAGCACCTGCTTGGACAGATGGGCGACAGGCTGCCCGTCATAGTCGCGCCGTACGACGCCGAGCTCTTCGGCCATTGGTGGTTCGAGGGGCCGCAGTGGATCGATTTTCTCATGAGGAAGATAAGATACGACCAGAAGACCATAGCGCTTACAACTCCGGGTGAGTACCTGAAGATTTATAAAAAATACCAGGTTCTCACACCCGCGGCTTCAAGCTGGGGATGGAAGGGATACAGTGAGGTGTGGCTAGAGGGATCGAACGACTGGGTGTACAGGCACCTCCATAAGATGGTCGAGCGCATGGTCGAAGCCGCGAATAATAACAGGAACGCTAAGGGTCTTCTTTGCAGGACGCTGAACCAGATGGCGCGCGAGCTCCTGCTTGCGCAGTCGAGCGATTGGGCGTTCATAATGAAGACCGGTTCCCACGTTCCTTACGCAGTCGAGAGGTTCAGGGAACACGCGGAGCACTTCACCGAGCTTTACGAGCAGGTGAAACAGGGCTCTCTCGACGAAGAATATGTAAAGTGGCTGGAAGATAAGTACAGTATTTTCCACGATATAGATTACTCGGTGTATAGCACACAGTAAAAATATGGATACAAAAAAGAGATTAAGCGTTTCTTTTCTGTGGCACATGCACCAGCCTTACTACAAGGATCCTCTTTCGGACAAGTACCTCATGCCATGGACGAGGCTCCACGGCATAAAAGATTATTACCCGATGGCAGCCCTGATAGAGGAGTTCGATGAGATAAAGGCAGTCTTCAATCTAGTCCCGTCGATGATCGAACAGATAAACGATTACGTCCACAACGACGCGACCGACACCTTCCTCGACCTCACCCTGAAGAAAGCTCTCCACCTGACGTTCCAGGACAAGGCGGAGCTTTTAAATAATTTTTTCAAGGTCAATTTTAAGCGCTTCATAGAGCCGAATGACCGGTACGCCGAACTTTTACTGAAGAAAGGCATCAAACCTCTCGCCGGCATAAGCCTGAAGAACGCCGTCAAGATCTTTTCCGCCCAGGATTTTCTCGATCTGCAGGTATTGTATAACCTCGCCTGGTTCCACTCGATAACCATAGAAGAGGACATAAACCTTAAAGACCTTGTCGACAAGAAGAGGGGATATACGGAGGCAGATAAGGAATATATCGTGGCCAAGCAGAGAGAGGTGCTTGCCCAGATCGTCCCGTTATATAAAAGGCTGCAGGATAGCGGCAGGATAGAGATAACTACGACGCCTTTTTATCATCCGATATTACCGCTTCTCTGCGATACTTCGATAGCCAGGATATCGATGCCCGGCATGCCCTTGCCCAAAAGGAAATTCGCGCATCCTGAAGACGCGGAATGGCATATAGAAGAAGCCATAAAGTACCATACAGAGCAATTCGGCGCGCCTCCCCGCGGCATGTGGCCGTCCGAAGGCAGCGTCTCCGAGGAAGCGCTGGATATCATGATATCGAAAGGAATAGATTGGGTCGCGACGGATGAAGATATCCTGTTCAATACGCTGTCCATGTATGACAAGCAATACCGCGGCATTGAGCTCTTTGACAGGAGGATCATATACCGGCCTTATAATTTTAAAAGGGATTCGAGGCGCATAGCGATGGTCTTCAGGGATAAGAACCTGTCGGACATGATAAGCTTCAGTTATAATTCCTGGAACCCGTCCGACGCCGCATGGGACCTGATAGGCCACATAAAACGGACTTCGGATAACCTCAGGCGCGATACGGACAGGGGGTTATTGGCCATAGTCATGGATGGTGAGAACGCATGGGAATATTTCGAGGATAACGGCAGGCGGTTCTTCGAGACCCTTTACGCCAACCTTGATAAACAGCATGAAGCGGGCTCCGCCACAGTAAGCGAGTTCCTTGAACTTGAGCCCGCAAGACGGAATTTGACCAACATATTCCCCGGCTCGTGGATAAACCATGACTTCGAGATATGGATAGGGCAGGAACAGGACAATGTCTCGTGGGATTACCTCGACAGGGTAAGGCGCGACCTCGTGAAATTCACGAAAGAGTTCCATAAGGCGTCGAGCGGCGACGGCGCCAAGATAAGGGACGCCTGGCGGGAGTTCTATATTGCGGAGGGGAGCGATTGGAACTGGTGGTATGGCGGTAAGGCCCATACCGGCGGCGACAATCCTTTCGACAGGCTCTACAGGACGCATCTCAAGAATATATATAAGCTTCTGGACAAACCGGTGCCGGATTTCCTTAAAGTCTCGATAAGTTAAGGTACATTTTTTACTTGCAAATTTTTGATTACGAGGTATACTGTAAAGTACAAAATTGGATGTAGAAAGGAGGAGGGAATTATGGCAAGGACGACATTTAGGACAGGGAGGTCTTCTAACCCTACGATGACCAGTGAAGACGTGCGTAAGCTCATCGAAAAGAAGGCATTCGAGCTTTACGAAAAGAGGGGCAAAAAGCCCGGGCATTCGCACGAGGACTGGCTTGAGGCCGAGAGGATCATAAAGGGCAAGTTATCCAAGTAAGTCGCTGGATATTTAAATTACCTTAAATTTTTTCTAAAAGGCAGGAGTTGGATCATGTATATCCGACCCCTGCCTTTTTATTTCCGTGAGCTTGCCTTAGCTTATAATTATATGATATAATCCACTATAACAAGTAGATACGAAAGGTAGCAAATGAAAGAATTCCTGCTGGCATTTATTCCAATATTTGTTGCCATGGACGCAATAGGCGTATTGCCTATGTTCATAGGTTTTACCGAGAACCTGAAGAAAGCGGAAAAGCGCAGGATACTGCTCCAGTCCATAATAACGGCGTTTGCTATAGGGATAGTCTTCCTGTTTTTAGGCCAATGGATATTTAAGATCCTTGGCGTAATGGTATCGGATTTTAAGATCGCGGGAGGGCTGGTTCTGCTGGCGATCTCCCTCAGGGATATTCTGCAGAATGAAAAAGCTCAGAAGCTTTCAATTGAAACAGTAGGCGCTGTGCCGATAGGCACGCCTCTCATTACCGGACCTGCCGTATTGACCACCATCATAATCCTGCTCGATACCCATGGTATGTACTACACCGTATTGTCGTTCGTCATCAATCTGCTGATCGTGTGGATCTCTTTTTCCTACGCGGCGGTTATATCGAACTTCCTGGGAAAGGCAGGCTCAAAGGCCTTTTCCAAGATCGCCAGCCTTCTTCTCGCAGCCATAGCGGTCATGATGATAAGAAAGGGAGTGGTGGACAGCATAGCGTTTTTCCTGGGCCAAAAGGGAGCTTAGACCATGAACAGCCTGACTCTTACTTCCGCATTTGTGATAGGACTTCTGCATGTGCTCGAACCGTGCGAAGATAAGGCGATAGCGAGCCTTTATGCGACCATTATCGGCAAGAACACAAAAAAGATACTCTTTCTCGTGTTCCTGTACGGTGTAGGCATGATGATAGCCGACACGTTCCTGGGCGTCGTATTCGGTTATCTGGGCGCCCAGTATCTGGCAAAATTTTCGAAACAGCTGGAGATAATCGCGTCGTCTTTTACCGTGGCATTCGGTCTTCTGGTATTCAGCCATACACATAAGCTTGAGTCCCACTGTTACGCTAAAGAATTCGGAGGATTAAAAGGGGACCTCTCCATATTTTTATTCGGTATAATCCGCGGCCTTCCTCCGTGTCCGATAGAGATGGCTATACTTGTAATGGCGGCCTCGACGCAGAGCCCGCTTCAAGGGGGGCTGCTGGTCGCGGTATTCGGATTGGGGACTATCGTATCCCTCCTGCCTTTTGGGCTTGCCGTAGGCGGGATCCTGACCCTGGTAAGAAAACGGTATGGCGAGAAGGCGGAACATTTGATACCAAAAATAAGCGGGGCTGTTATATCACTGATAGGGCTCGTGATGCTGGTGAAGAGCCTTATGTAGAGAGGAAAAAATATGCTTTGGGCCATAATAAAGGGCGGGCCGGTCATGATACCGATAATACTCGGTTCTATACTGGGCCTCGCCATAATAATAGACAAGTTGTGGACGCTGTACAGGGTCAGGATAGACTCCGCTAAGTTTACCGAAGAGATCCTTGCCAAGGTCAGGGACAAGAAGTTCGACGCGGCTCTTTCGCAATGCGCGAGGAATTCCAGGTATCCGGTAGCGGCTACTCTGAAAGCGGGCATCGAGAAGAGAGCTCTCCAGCTTTCCGAGATAGAGAGGGTACTGGAGAGGGTAGGTAACAGCAAGGTAAAAGACCTTGAGAGGTATATAGGCGGGCTCATATCGATAATAGGCATCGAGCCGCTCCTCGGCTTTCTGGGAACTATCACAGGCCTCATGAGGGCCTTTATGGCATGGGAGAAGGCGGGCCCGGACATAACGGTATCGGCGCTTGCCTCCGGCATTTACGAAGCTATGATAACGACGGCGGCGGGCCTGATAGTAGCCGTGCCGTATTATCTTATATGCAACTTCATCATCTCGAGGGTGAAATATATATCTTATGAGCTGAGCGACTCATCCACGCGGCTTGTAGAGACGCTGTCGGAGACAAAGACCGGGTCATGATCTCCATAAAAGGGAAAAAGGATTACCTCGTCGCGCTCGAATCCGTCGCAATGACGGATATCGTCCTCAACATGTTCATCTTCTTCTTCATTTCGTTCAGCCTTCTTTATACGTTTAATTCCGGCCGTTTATCAAAGATAGAGGTGAATCTGCCCAAGGCCTCAAGCGCCGTATCCATGGAGGGTTCGGAAAAGACGGTGCTTGCTATAACAAAGGCAGGGGAGTATTTCATAAACGAGGAAAAGGTCAAAGGCGCCGACCTTAAACAGAACCTCCGGTCGAGGCTGGAGGAGAACCCATCCTTAAGCGTAGTGCTTAAAGTCGACGGCGCGGTAAAGTTTGACCATGTTGTCCGGGCTCTTGATGTCATTAACGAGCTCGATATCCGGAAAGTCAGCGTCGCGGCGACCGGTACAGGCCGCCGGAAATAGCGTTTGACGGGGAGGGCCATGACCGATATCGTAAAAGAAGCCGGGGAACAGGCCGCGGCCATGTTCCTGTATTTTTCCGCGGTCCTCGAAAAAGATATCGTGGACGTTTCAGGAAAATTCGCAGGAAGGATATGGGACATATCCGTGAAGTCCGGAGAGGTCTACCCGAAGATCGGCGAGCTCATCATCGAGAACGGGTTCTTAAAGAAGACTTACGCCAGTGTGCCGTGGTCGAGCGTCTCCGTAATAGAAGATAACGTGAGGCTGAGCATAGCGTCGGGCGATATAAAATACGGCCCCGGGGTCAAGGAGTATGAATTCCTGGTAAGAAGAGACATCATGGACCAGCAGGTGGTCGATACTTATAACCATAAGGTACGGCGCGTCAACGATGTGCACCTCCTGAGGGTCGATCATGAGTTTGTGATTGCGCATGTCGACATAGGCCTGCGCAGTCTCATCCGCAGGCTCGGGTGGGAGAAGGCGGTGGACCTGGCAGTCAAAGCGGTAAATAAAGATTCGAAATATTTAAAGACCGAGGAGCTTGTTCCCTGGAAGAATATCCAGCCGGTCACGATAAACCCCGCCAGTATGACGATGAAGCTTTCGGTCTCGGAGAAACAACTTTTAGCCATTCCCGCGGCCGATCTCGGAGATATAATATTCGACCTTACCGCGAAACAGAGGATGGCGCTTTTCAGGACGCTTGATATACACACCAAGGCAAATGTCTTCGAGAACCTCGACTTTGCCGAGCAGAAGGCCATCTTAAAGGAATTGGACAAGCCGGAAGCGGCCCAGATCGTGACGCATATGTCGCCGGATGAGGCGACAGATCTATTGGAGAAACTTCCTTCCGGCACGGTAACGAACCTCCTTGCGCTCATAGAATCGAACCGGGCAAAGAAACTCTCGACCCTCCTTGGGTATTCGAGCGATTCGGCCGGCGGGCTTATGACTACAGAATTCGTCTCCATGTCCGAAGGCATGTCGGTCGGATCGGCGATAGAGTATATCAGGACCGAGACAAAGGAATACGATACGGTGCCGTATATCTATATAGTAGACGACAAGAATCACCTGAAAGGCGTGACTACCTTAAGGAGACTGCTCTTCGCCGATACCCGGGACCCGGCGCTGAAGACGACTTTCCACAAGACGATATATGTCTACCTCAAGAACAGCGTTAACGAGGTGGCTTATTTGATGGACAGATACAAGATATCGGCGATACCTGTGGTAGATGAAAAAAAGATAATACACGGCATAATAACGATGGACGATATATTGAGCCAGCTTATATCGATCGCGTGGCGCAGGCGGCCGCGTATTTCATCAAAGAGGCTGTAACGGCGATGAACGATAGTGTAAATAACGGAAGGCCGGGTATCTGGCGTAATCTCGTGATATTCCTGGGCGTCATGGGGCCCGGCATCATCACGGCCAATGTCGATAATGACGCGGGCGGCATCGCGACTTACTCGGTGGCCGGGGCGCATTTTGGTTATTCCATGCTCTGGGTATTTATTCCCATGGCGCTGGCGCTGATCGTCATCCAGGAGATGTGTTCCAGGATGGGCGTTGTTACGGGGAAAGGCCTCGCCGACCTCATAAGAGAGAAGTTCGGCGTCAAGGTGACCTTTTACGCGATGGCCGTCTTTCTCTTCTCGAATCTCACGAATACCATAAGCGAATTTTCCGGCATCGCGGCGAGCTGCGAGATATTCGGGATATCGCGCTATATATCACTTCCGATCGCGGCCTTTCTCATATGGTGGATAGTGGTAAAGGGCACGTACAAATCGGTGGAGAAGATATTCCTGGCGGCGTGCTTTTTCTACCTGGCGTACGTGATGACCGGTTTCCTCGTAAAGCCCCAATGGGGGGCCGTGGCGAAAGAGTTCATAAAGCCGACATTTTCTTTTAACCAGGCCTTTATACTTATGATAATGGGCGTCGTCGGTACGACGATCGCGCCGTGGATGCAGTTTTACCAGCAATCTTCCGTAGTCGAGAAAGGGATAAACGTAAAAGATTATAAATACGCGCGGCTCGATGTTATAATCGGCGGCATAGTGGTCAATGTCATCGCCATATTCATAATAATATCGTGCGCGGCCACGCTCTTTAAGAGCGGCGTGAGGATCGAGACCGCCAAAGACGCCGCTCTTGCCCTCCGGCCGCTCGCCGGGAACTACTGTACATCCCTTTTCGCGTTCGGGTTGTTGAACGCCTCCATCTTTTCGGCCATGATACTGCCGCTCGCGACGGCTTATTCGGTATGCGAAGGCCTCGGCTGGGAAGCGGGCGTCGACAAACGCCTGAAAGAAGCCCCGCAGTTCTATTTTCTATTTACGGCACTTATAATAATGGGCGCCGGTATCATAATGTTCCCGAAGATAAATCTGATAATGGTGATGTTGCTTTCACAGGCGGCAAATTCGGTCTTCCTGCCTTTTGTGCTGATATTCATGCTCTTGCTCATTAACGACAAGCGCCTGATGGGAAAATACACGAATTCCGCTTTTTTCAATACAATAGCCTGGGCAACTGTTATAATAATGGTCTTCCTGACAATAGCGTTAACGGTCGTAAGTCTTATGCCCGCCGGGCATAGATAAATGGTGCGGTAGCGTAAAGAGAGGTGTCTGTATGTCAAATATAAAGCATTATTTCGGCGCGGGTCTGCTGATCACTTTGCCGGTGTTCCTGACGGTGTATCTTCTTTATATCGTATTCCGGTTCATCGACGGCATATGGGGCAAGGTGATAAACTTCTACCTTATGAAATATTTTGGATTCACCATCCCGGGGCTGGGGTTTATCCTGGGCATCCTGACCATCTTCATCATCGGTTTTATAGCCACAAAGATCACCAATAAGAAGATGTTTAAGATGCTTGAGAGCTGGTTCCTCAGATTCCCGTTCATCAGTATAGTATATCCGTCTGCCAGGCAGATAATCAATTCCATATTTTCCAAGGAGAGCCCGGCGTTTAAAAAAGTGGTCCTTGTGGAATATCCGTCTAAGGGGGTCTGGTCCGTCGGGTTCCTTACGAATGACAGCTTTAAGCAGGCGAATGACGCCGCCGGCGCGGAACTTTTGCATGTATTTATCGGGACTACGCCTACGCCGTTAAGCGGATTCCTCACGCTCATACCTAAAAGCCAGGTGAAGATACTGGATATATCTATAGAGGCGGGCATTAAGCTTATCGTATCGGGAGGCATAGTAAAACCTTGACCATAGATGCGTTGGCAAAAGTCGCCTTGCTATTGTTATTAGTGCTGTTTGCCGGGATAACGGCGGCGTCGGAGATATCTTTCATCGCCGCAAACCGCCTTAAGCTCAGGCGGCTGGCTTCGGGCGGTTCCAAGGCGGCGAAGATAATCCTGAAGGTCGTGGAGATACCCGAGAGGTTCTTCGGGACGATACTCGTCACGAACAACGTCGTCGGCGCCCTGATAGCCGTGCTCGTGACTGCTATGGTCATACATTTTACGGGTAATAGCGGCCAGGCGGAGCTTGCCGTAGCGACCGCCGTGGCGTCGTTCCTTATAATAATATCGGAAGTTACGGCGAAGACGCTTGCTACGCTCTATTCGGAGAAGATGGCTATGATGCTCGCGATGCCGATGAAGGCGCTCATTGCGGTATTCTCGCCTGTTGTAAAGATAGTCGAGGTTATAACGAAGGCGATGATACGGATGCTGGGAGCAAGTTCCGAAAGAAGGTCGGCCCTCGTGACAGAGGAGGAGATAAAGACGATAATACAGGCGGGGGAAGAGGAAGGCGTCCTGCACAAAGACAAGTCCAGGATGCTTTTCAGGATATTGAATTTCAGCGAGGTCGTCGTCAGGAATGTCATGGCTCCCAGGAAAGACATAACCTCTATCGACATAAACGCGAATATCGACGATATCCTGGATAAAGTCCAGGAGTCGGGTTATTCCAGGATCCCAGTCTACAAGGATAACCCCGATAATATAGTGGGAGTAATAAATATGAAAGACCTGTTGGGCCTGTCATGCAACAGAGGCCTTATACTTTTGCAGGATATAATCTATCCGGCCACATTTGTCTCCGGCTCCAAGAAGGTGCCGGAACTCCTGAAGGAGTTCCAAAAAGGCCACACGCATATAGCTATAGTGGTCGACGACAGGAATAAATTGGAGGGCATAGTGACGCTGGAGGACCTATTGGAAGAGATTGTCGGCGAGATAGAGGATGAATCCGACGTCCGGGCCCAGCAGGGCGCCAAAAAATAGAATGCGCATATCCAATTTAAAAAAAGGAAGGTAGATATGAAAAAAGTCCTGGTGATAGACGACGAGAAGGAGTTCTGTTCTTTCCTGAAGGAGAACCTTGAATTGCTGGGCAGGTACAGGGTATTTACGGCGACGAACGGCAAAGAAGGCCTCCAGTCCGCCAAGACGGAGAGACCGGACCTGATACTGCTGGACATAATGATGCCGCATATGAACGGGTTGGAGGTCCTGAAGAGGCTGAAAGAAGACGAGAAGACCATCTCTATTCCGGTCATCATGCTCACCGCTCTTGAGGACGACGAATCGAGATCTAAAACGTCGTATCTCTACTGTGAAGACTATATCGTAAAGCCCATCAAACTTAGCGTCCTCATACCCAAGATGGACGAAATGCTGGGGAAGGGAAGCGGCGGCGCATTTTAAAAAAAAATTTGACATGTCAGCATTTTGTGCTACAATATTTAAAATAATAGCAAAGGAGAGTCATGGCAGGATTGGCGCGGTTCGGGATATCCGCAGAAAAAGATCTCCTGGCCAGGTTTGACCGCCTGATAGCGGAAAAAGGCTATAAGAACAGGTCAAAGGCTTTTTCCGACCTCGTCCGGCAGGAACTGGTGAAGAAAGAATGGGAAGAAGGTAAGGAAGTGGCAGGCGCCGTCATCATGATCTACGACCATCATAAGAGAGAGCTTGTCAATAAATTGATGAGCCTCCAGCATGACTTCAATAAGATCATAATGTCGACCCAGCACATACATCTTGACCACGATAACTGCCTTGAGATAATAGCCATAAAAGGGGCGGCGCCTGAGGTGCGGGAACTTGCCGACGCGTTAAAATCCGCCAAAGGGGTCAAGCATACGACGCTGGGGATGTCGAGCACGGGGAAGAGGATATAATTTTTTTTAGCCGCTAATAGCACGATTTAAATATTAGTGTCACGAATGTATAAGTCGAGGCATAAAATAAGGAGGAGGAGATGTCGAAATACGTTTTACGTATGTTATGCATAGCGCTTACTGGGTATTTCATCGTTGCCGCAGGCTCCGCGCCCGGGTTTGCCGGCGAGGTGGATATGATGGCGGAGA
Source organism: Candidatus Omnitrophota bacterium (assembly GCA_041648975.1). Classification (NCBI taxonomy): domain Bacteria; kingdom Pseudomonadati; phylum Candidatus Omnitrophota; species Candidatus Omnitrophota bacterium. The sequence continues at coordinate 22,976 of JBAZNZ010000021.1, forward strand.
TAAATGCCCTTAAGACCAAGTTGGGCGAACTGGACTCTTTGAAGCTGCGTGTAGCCGAGCTTGAAAAGAGGCTGGAAGTCCAGGGATGCGCCATAACTACGAGCTCAACTACGGTCAGAGAGATAAAGGAATCGCTGATCTCATATAAGCCGGGAGAAGGGGTGACTGTGCCGCCCTGCGGCATCGAGATAACAGCGGACGCCACATTTGTCCTGCAGGGGACTCCTAACGCCAATAATGCGCTCGATACGGAAGCGTCACTGACAGACGCGGCGTGGTCGTCCGATATATTTATCAGGAAGGCCTTTGACGATTGGGGGCTTGCCTTGATACATCTTGAGCCGGGCCAGGGCAACGGCGTCGAGAACGAGCTTTACCTGTATAGCAATGTTAATAGGGACCAGAATGATACCGACGCCAACGTCCCCGTCACAGAACTCTGGTATGAGCACTATCTGTTCAATAAACAGGTTGCGTTAACGGCGGGCAAGATGGATCCGGCCAATTACATCGACCAGAATGAATACGCGCACGACGAGTGCACTCAATTCATCGGCCGCATCTTTAAGCAGAACCCCGCCATAGAATGGCCCGACGACAATACGTTGGGCGGTCGCGTCATATTAGCTCCCGAATTCGCTCCATACCTGTCGTTGGAAGCGACTTACTTTGACGCCGATAATAATTATGAGGACATCTTTGACAGGGTCTTCGCTTCCGGGCAGATAAATTTCAAACCTTCCAAGCTCCTTAAACTGGATCCGGAGCGATGGGACGGCAATTACCGTTTCTACTGGTGGATCAACTCCAGGGACCATTCAAAACTTGTCAGGCAGGATGAATCCGCCCCGGATGATACAAAGAACATGAATACGGGTTTCGGTTTCAGCGTCGACCAGATGATAACGGATGTCTTCGGAGGTTTTGCCAGGCTTGGATGGCAGAATCCGGCCCTTGCCCTCGCCTCGAGTTCAAGTGTGAACTCTGCGCCTTCACATGTCTCCTGGTCAAGCGGTCTGCAGATGACGGGCAAGTATTGGCACAGGTCCGGCGACGTCGCCGCTTTCGGCATAGGCCAGGTATTCCCCAAAGAGAACCTGAAGAATATCAATAACGGGGATGGCGTCGCCGCGGAAGGCCATCTCGAAATATACTATAAGTGCCAGATCCTGAAATGGCTCGCCATCACGCCCGATTTCCAGTGGATATGGAATCCGCGGGGCATAAGCGAGGAGTACCAGGGAGATAACGATACTATATTCGTATACGGCGTAAGAGGGCAGTTGGATTTCTAAATTAAGGAGAAACCTATTATGCATATGGCAGACGCTTTGATATCTCCCGCTGTGGGCGGTGTAATGTGGGCGGCTTCAGCGGGGCTCATCGGTTACAGCGCCAAAAAAGTCAGGGAGGAAGCGGATGACCGCAAGATCCCGCTTATGGGAGTACTGGGCGCGTTCATCTTTGCGGCGCAGATGATAAATTTCAGTATCCCGGCTACCGGTTCCAGCGGGCACCTTGGGGGAGGCATGATTTTGGCCATTTTGCTCGGGCCTTATGCCGCGTTCCTCGTCATGGCGTCGGTGCTGGTAGTCCAGGCGCTCTTTTTTGCCGACGGCGGCCTTCTTACGCTCGGATGCAACATGTTCAACCTCGGTTTCTTCCCGTGCTTCATCGCATATCCTTTGATCTACCGTAAGATCGCCGGTGATCATCCCTCACAAAGAAAGATAATACTCGGTTCGGTCATCGCGGCTGTCGTGGGGCTGCAGCTGGGCGCGTTCGGAGTTGTCATGGAAACGGTGTTATCGGGGGTGTCGGAGCTCCCTTTCAGGGCGTTTGTCCTGTTAATGCAGCCGATACACCTGGCGATCGGCGTCGTGGAAGGGCTCGTTACCGCCTGCGTCGTCAATTTTGTATGGAAGGCCCGCCCGGAAATTTTAGAGACGAAAGAACGAGCTGCTTCTATAGGCAAGATCGAGATGAAAAAGATGCTGTCCGGTTTGGCGGTAGCAGCTGTGATTATTGGCGGGGCTCTCAGCTGGTTCGCGTCGAGTAATCCGGACGGGTTGGAATGGGCCATGTCGAAGGTATCCGGCAAGGAAGAATTGGAAAACAACGCCGGCGCGCATGCCTCTCTGGCCCGGTTCCAGGAAAAAACGGCGTTCTTGCCCGATTATGGTTTTAAGGATAGCGCCGCCGGAGCCGGATCCGCGGCCGGCGAAACAACAAAGTGGCCGTCCATCGATCCGGGGACGTCCGTATCGGGGCTTGTAGGAGGAGTCTTGGTTCTCTCTATGGTAGCCCTGATCGGCTTAGCGCTGAAGCGCAGGAGAAACGCGATTTGAACAATATCGGCAAAAATTCATTCGATATCGGGTATATGGATACATTGGCCGCAGGAGACAGTCCGTTGCATCGCCTGGATCCAAGAGCCAAAGTCATCACTACGCTGGCGTTTATCGTCCTGGTAGTCTCGTTTCATAAATACGCTGTCCTGGCGCTGCTGCCTTTTTTTATATACCCTGTAGCGCTTATCGCCTCGAGCGGTCTCCCGGCAGGGTATCTTCTGAAAAAAGTCCTGATCGTTTCGCCATTTGCTCTGTTAGTAGGTATTTTTAATCCGATGATAGACAAAGGGACTCTCATCCAGATCGGGGCGGTTAATATTTCCGGCGGCTGGATATCTTTCCTATCCATCTTATTGCGTTTTGTACTGACGGTGACCGCCGCTTTGGTCCTGGTCGCCTCTACGGGGTTCGGCGCGGTTTGTGATTCATTGATAAAATTCGGAGTTCCGAGAGTTTTTGTGACGCAGCTTATGTTTTTTCACAGGTATACGTTTGTCCTGAACGACGAAGCGCATCGGTTGATCAGGGCGCGTTCTTTCCGGACGTTCGATTCCCGGGCCATGAATGTCAAGACTTTCGTTTCTCTTACAGGCCATTTATTACTGCGCACCCTGGATCGCGCCGAGCGCATTTATTGCGCGATGCGTTCCCGCGGATTCGATGGCCGTATCCGCGTTATAAGAAAGATGGATATCGGCTCCCGGGAGGTCCTGTTTACAGCCGGATGGCTGCTCTTATTTATTCTGCTGAGATCTTTTGATCTTCCGTCAAAAGCGGGAGCGCTGGTTACGGGGATTTTTCAATGAGCCATCACATAGTAGAAGCTAATGACCTGCATTTTACTTATCCGGACGGCACGCCGGGACTGGACGGGATATCGTTCCGGATATCCCACGGAGAATCGGTGGCCCTTGTCGGGGAGAACGGAGCCGGGAAATCCACTCTTTTGCTGCATCTAAACGGTTACCTGTCCGCCGTAAAAGGCACTCTGCGTATCGGCGACTCACTCGTGTCCTCCGGGAATCTGAAGATAATACGCCGCGCGGTAGGCATAGTCTTCCAGAATCCGGATGACCAGTTATTCATGCCTACGGTCTTTGATGACGTGGCATTCGGGCCCCTGAACCTCGGCCTTACGGATACGGAGGCTGAGCGCAAAGCTATGGAAGCTCTCAAGACCGTCGGAGTAGAGCATCTCAGGAAGCGGCCGCCTTACAAACTTTCTCAGGGGGAGAAACGGTCTGTTTCTATCGCGACCGTCCTGGCTATGTCTCCGGATATTCTGGTGATGGACGAGCCCACATCCAGCCTCGACCCGAAATCGCGCGCAAGGCTGATAGAACTGCTGAAGACATTCCGTCATACGAAGATTATCGCTACCCATGACCTGGACATGGCAATGGACCTATGCGAGCGCACCATCGTCCTGCACAAGGGAAAGATAGCGGCTGACGGTCCTACGCTGAAACTTTTTCAGGATGAAAGCCTGCTCCACCGCTGCAGCCTCGAGAAGCCGCTCCGGATGCAGGGCTTCCCATCCTCCTCGGAGTAGGTTTCATACTCTAACCTAAGCCTCTATTAGGTTTTCCAGCCTGCTTCCAGCTAGAAATTTTTCGGGTGACGCGGCTTGAGACTTTTTCTCAATAAAGGGCGAAGTATGCCCGCCTGATCGCAGCAAGCTAAGTCTGGCGGGCAGGGATGGGGTGTCCCGAATACAGAAGAGTCTAGTTCGGCGCACATAGATACGCGCTTATGTCGTAGGGGAGGTTTAAACCTCCCCTACGACTACAGATTGTAAACCCAATCCGATGGAGCTAACGACAGGCGGATTGGATGGGGTGCCCGAATGTTAAAGACTATAGTTCGGGATACGTAGATACGCGCACAGAATATACCCGTGATAGATTGTCCCGCCCGGAGTGAGGCTTGAGGCGGGATCCCGCCCCGAGCTAAACAGATGGCGGGATAAACCCATACGAGCCATTTAAAAGAAAAAGTCCAAGCCGCGGCAGCCTGCCCGCCTGAAGCAGTCTCTCGCTGGCAGGCGGGGACCCGAAAAATTTAATGCTATATACTTTCCGCGATACCTTTTTTGCCCCGGAAATGGTATAATATCGCTATTCTATGCATGCCCCTATGTATAATATTATATATGAAGATAATTGGCTTATGATAATAGACAAGCCTTCCGGCATGCTCGTTATCCCCACCCCGAAGGGCGAGAAGAATACCCTCACGGATGAGCTGAATCGCGAGCTCGACAGGCGCGGCATAGAGGAAAACGCGCATCCCTGTCACCGGTTAGACCGCGAGACGTCAGGCTTGATAATTTACGCAAAAGGCAAGAAGATCCAGGGCCTCATGATGGAAGAATTCAGGAAGAAAACGGTCAAGAAGACCTATGTAGCCTTTGTCCACGGTTTAGTCAAAAAAAACTTTGATATTATAAAGAGCGGAATATATAATAGGAACAAGAAAAGGCTGGAATCGGCTGTAACCAAATACAAGGTTCTGGGGAGAAGGGGAAATTTCAGTATCCTGGAAGTGGAACCGGTAACGGGCAGGACGAACCAGATCCGCATACACTTAAAAGCGATAGGCCACCCGATAGTCGGCGAGAGCGTTTACGCCTTCAGGAAAGACTTCAAATTGAGGTTCAGAAGAACGGCCCTTCATGCCGGGGCGATGGAATTTACGCACCCGGTGACGAAAGAGAAGATGAGATTTGAATCGCCGCTGGCGCCCGATATGAAAAATTTTTTAAACAAGGAGAAGTAAAATATGGCTAAAGGCAGGGCGTATCTGACGCCGGAAGGCTATGAGAAGCTGAGAAAAGAGCTGGAGTATCTGAAGAACACAAAGCGTAAAGAGCTGTCGAAAGCGATAGGCGAGGCGAGAAGCCATGGCGATATAAGCGAGAACGCCGAATACGACGCAGCTAAAGAAGCTCAGGGGCTGAACGAGAAGAAGATAGCCGAGCTCAATGAGAGGCTGGCGACGGCGCAGATAATAGACGAAGAGAACATGTCGAAGGACGAGGTCCTGATAGGCGCGACCGTGAAGCTGAAAGATCTCACAAACGGCGAGGAATTGGAGTATACCCTAGTGTCGGAAGAAGAGGCGGATTACAGCCAGAACAAGATATCCGTATCTTCTCCGGTAGGGTCTGGCCTGATGAACCATAAGAAGGGCGATACCGTAGATATAAAGGTGCCTAGAGGCGTTTTGAAATACAAGATATTGAATATTAGCAGGTAGCGCCTTATATTACACCTACGAGGTGTGATTACTTAGGCCCATCACACCTCGCAGGTGATATCATAGATCAAGGTTAAGCCGATGAGTCAGTATGAAAAAAAGTTAGTTCGTATAGAGAAGATGTTCCACGTTCCATTGCCGGAAATGAAAAAAATAATAAGGGATTTTCATTCGGAGATGGATAAGGGGCTGCGGAGACAAAATAGCTCGCTTAAGATGATACCTGCCTATGTGGACCGTCCTACCGGAAGAGAAAAAGGAAAGTTTATCGCCCTTGACCTCGGCGGCACAAATTTCAGGATACTGGAACTGGAGCTTAAAGGGCGCGGCCGGTTTGGCCGGGTCAAATCGGAAAAATTTGTCCTGGGGAAAAAATATATACGCGGCGAGGGCGGGAGGCTGTTCGATTTTATTGCCGGATGCCTTAAGTCTTTTTTAAAGCGCAATAAGATGGATGGGGCCGCTGAGGTAAAGGCCGGTTTCACTTTCTCTTTTCCCGTAGAACAGACCGCTGCAGCTTCCGGCAGGCTTCATGGCTGGACCAAAGGGTTTGAACTAAAAGGGACTGTGGGTAAAGACGTTGCCGGTTTGCTTAACGACGCGTTTCTCCGCAGCGGTCTTAACAATGTTAAGGTGGCGGCGCTCGTCAACGATACGGTTGCTACGCTTGCCGCCGGGAGTTATTGCGATAAGACATGCGATGTCGGCCTTATTTTAGGGACCGGAACGAATGCCTGCTACGCCGAAAGGCTTGCGAATATACGGAAATGGCGCGGCCCATCCTTGCGAAGCGGTGAAATGATAGTTAATATAGAATGGGGCAACTTCGACAGGTTGAAAGCGACGCCTTATGACAGATTGCTGGACAGGGAATGCAATAATCCGCGTGAACAGATGCTTGAGAAGATGATTTCAGGAATGTATCTGGGCAGGATCGCGTATTTTGCGCTTAAAGGCCTGGGCGGATGTTTTGGCGGAATAAGAGAATTCAAAACGGAATATGTATCTGCGATAGAAGCGGATAAGTCGAGAAATTTGGGCAAGACCGGTAGATTTTTAAAAAAGGCCGGTGTTCCCGGCTCTACATTGCAGGACCGGCAAGCCTGTAAAAAAGTGTGTGAAATAGTATCTTTACGGGCCAGTCGCATTGTTTCTTCATGCATTGCGGCGGTCATTACAAAAATAGACCCGGGCATGAAGAGGTCTCATACCGTAGCGGTTGACGGCTCGCTTTACGAAAAACATCCGGGTTTTGCGGGGAACATCCAGAAGGCATTGAGAGAGATATCCAACAGGAAAGAGGCCCGTATAAAAATATCTTTGACGAAAGACGGCTCCGGCATAGGCGCCGCAGTTGTCGCGGCTGTCACCTCGGCGCAATAAATCACGCAAAAAAAGGTTCGAAAAGTGGATCAACGTAAAAAAATAGAGGACCTTCTCTTGTCGGTGCTGCGGAAAGACAACGGCGCCGATAAGCGCCTGGTTTGCGGGAAGATTGCCTGTCTCGAAAGCGATGACTGGAAAAGGCTTCTTAAAGCCGCGCTGAAATACAGGCTCTTTCCGGCGTTTTACGAACGCCTGATGAGCATGAAGCCCGACAACTTGCCGCAGGATTTTTTGTCGGAGCTCAGGGGGATCTTTGCGTTTAATCTTAAAAGGAATGTACTGCTGGAGAGGGAATCTTTTGAGACGATCCGCTGTCTCCAGGACTCCGGGATCAAGGCAATGCCGTTAAAGGGACCGATAATGGCAAGATATCTCCATGGAGACCCGGCTCTGCGCAGGACGTCTTCCGACATCGATCTCCTGGTAAAGCCGGAAAACGCCGAGAAGGCTATCGGCGTGTTAAGGAGCGCCGGCTGGGCCTTTGCCGAAAGAACGGAAGGCGGGCTATCGTATAAAGATACGCTGAAATATGTCGGGCAGGTGAGCCTTACAAAGCAGACGCGGAATCCGCTCGGCAATTTATGCCTTGACCTGCACCGGATGATATTCGATCCGTTTATGTTTCCGGACCAGGCAGGCCTGTGGCAGGGCCTCAGGGAGCTCGATATCGACGGCAATAAAGCGGCTATTCCGTCCGATGAGAAATTGTTTATATATTTCTCGCTGCTCTCGATGTCGCTTGACGCAAGCTACATCTACGATCTCAGCGTGATAATCTCGCGGTACGGCGATACCCTGGACTGGGAGCGCATCGCGTGCAGCCGTGACTATCTTCGCAGCAGGACCGCCGTATATTTTGCCGTTAAGCTGGCCTGTGAGTTATTCGGATGCGAAGCGCCGGAAGCTTTTTTAAAAAAGATAAAACCCGGCCCGGCCAAGGAAACCTTTTTAAAGATATGGATAAACAGGAAAGCCGTTATGGAGTCCTCCGTAAAATGGATGCACAGGTCGCGCTTCTCCGGAAGAATCTGGTATTTTTTTATTCTGAGCTTTCTGTATTCGAAAGATTTTTTCGACTGCTTAAGAATGATCTGCCGAAGGATATATTTTCGGGGCGAAAAATTTGCGGTGTCGTGCAATTAAAGATGCGAAAGTAAAAAATGGAGGAACCTGATCATGACTGAAAATAATAAACTTATAGCTAATCCGATGGTGGTGTTGAGAGAGGAGTTCGATGACTGGGCGCTTTTATTCGATCCGGATACGAACGATATCTTTACGATCGATCCTGTATCCGTGTTTATCTGGAAAAGGCTTGACGGCAAGCACATCACGGAAGATATAATCAAAGAGCTGAAACCTGTCTGCGACGGCATGCCGCCGGACGCGTCCAAGCATATCGATGATTTCCTCCAGGACCTCATGAAGCACGGCCTTGCGGGATACGAAGTCAAAAAATAAAAAGCGTGCCTGGAAACAAGCTGCGGCTTAGGTATTATGGTATATCACGTTAAGACTTATGAAAAATATATCATGCAGTAGAGGGCGATGGAGGATTTAGTGTCTCTTATAGAGCGCTGTAAAAACCCGGAAAGAGATGGTATCAGTATGAAGATAATGAGGACGCCCAAAGCCGTAGAGATAGACATAACGAATAAGTGCAATCTCCGATGCAAATACTGCAGCCATTTCTCAAGCGCTGGCGATACAGACAGGGACCTGCCGACAGAGGAGTGGCTTAAGTTTTTTGAGGAGCTCAACGCCCGCGCCGTGATGAACGTCTGTCTGTGCGGAGGAGAGGCTTTTTGCAGGGATGATTTGAAAGAGCTTGTCAAGGGGATTGTCGGGAACCGCATGCGTTTCGACATCCTGTCCAACGGCACGCTGATAACGGACGACATCGCGAAATTCCTGGCTTCCACAAAAAGATGCAATTATGTCCAGGTTTCGATCGACGGCTCCATCCCGACCACGCACGACGCGATGCGCGGCGAAGGCAATTTTATCAAAGCCCTCGAGGGGATGAGGGCTCTTAGGCGAAACGGTATCCGAGCCGCGGTGCGTGTCACGATTCACCGCGAGAACGTCCGCGATCTGGAGGGGATAGCGAAATTATTGCTGGAGGATATAGGGCTTCCCTCTTTCGGGACGAACAGCGCCTCGCATATGGGGCTATGCCGGGCAAACGCCGAACAGGTCCAGCTTACTCCCGAAGAGAGGGTGCTGGCGATGGAGACGTTATTGAAGCTCAATAAAAAATACGGCGGTCGTATAAGCGCGGCCGCCGGGCCTTTGGCAGAGGCGAATATGTGGCTTAAGATGGAGAAGGCCCGCAAGGAAGGCATAGAAGGCATGCCCGGGAGAGGCCATCTTGTTGCCTGCGGCGGGGTGAATTCCAAGATAGGCGTCCGCGCGGATGGTGTCATGGTACCGTGTGTTCAGTTAAGCCATATTGAGCTTGGCCGGATAAATCACGATCCGCTCGAAGAGGTTTGGCAGAACCATCCGGAACTTAAACGGTTACGGGAGCGAAGGGATATCCCATTGAGCGATTTTCCATATTGTATGGATTGTGATTATGTTAATTACTGCACCGGCAACTGCCCGGCGCTCGCGTATACGTTTACCGGCCGCGATGACTGCCCCAGCCCCGACGCGTGCCTTAAACGGTTTCTGGAAGAAGGCGGAAGGCTGCCGGATATGGAATTGGAGAAAGTATGAATACCACCCGGACAGATTTTAAAGAGACGATCAATCCCAAATATTCATTGAACCAGATATATTTTTATCTTACCGAAGGCTGTAATCTGGCCTGCAGGCATTGCTGGATAGCGCCTAAGTTCCAGGCGAACGGCCGCGAGTATCCGGCGCTTGACATTGAGCTGTTCAAATCCATAATTGAACAGGCCAAGCCGCTGGGATTATCAGGCGTTAAGCTGACAGGCGGGGAGCCGCTCCTGCATCTCCGGATAAACGATATTCTGGATCATGTAAAGGCGAACGACCTGCGTCTTATCATTGAAACGAATGGTGTTCTTTGCACGCCGGAACTTGCGAAAAAGATAAAGGAAAATAAAAGTCCGTTTGTATCTGTTAGCATAGATTCCCCCGATGCGAAGACGCATGAATGGGTGCGCGGGGTGGAAGGTTGTTTTGATAAAGCGAAAGAGGGCATCCGGAACCTGGTCGCTGTGGGCCTGAAGCCTCAGATCATCATGACGTTGATGCGCTGTAATAAAGACAGCCTCGAGGAGATGGTCCGCCTTGCCGAATCCCTGGGCGCGGGCTCGGTCAAGTTCAATATAGTACAGCCTACGGCGCGCGGTGAAGATATGCATAAGCAGAATGAGACTTTGAGTATCCAGGAACTTGTAAGCCTGGGCAGGTGGGCGGATGATGTATTGCAGGGGAAGACGAAATTGCGGCTTTATTACCATCATACGCCGGCATTCAGGTCTTTGGGTAAGATGTACGGTGAGAACCCGAGCGGATGCGGTACATGCGGCATACTGGGCATACTCGGAGTGCTGGCGAACGGCTCTTACGCGCTCTGCGGCATAGGCGAGAGCGTCCCGGAACTCGTCTTCGGCCATGTCGCCAAAGACCGCCTTGAGGATGTATAATAATACGTCGGTCTTAAAAGAGCTGCGCGAAGGGATGCCCAAGCGCCTGGAAGGCATATGCGGCGACTGTATCATGAAGTCGCGGTGCCTCGGAAGCTGTGTGGCGCAGAACTACTACCGCTCGAGGAACCTGTGGGCCGGGTTCTGGTATTGCGAAGAGGCGGAGAAGGCGGGGCTATTCCCGGCTACACGCAAGATGCCGAAAGCGGGAAGCGTTCCGAAGTAATTGGGAGGCAGCATGAAAACGGAAAAGCTGGTCTGTATAGGCAACAGCATGAAACCGACGTTATCGCCTTTGGACATGCTGGATGTCGCTCCATATAATGGAAAGAAGATCCGTCCGGGCGACGTGATCGTTTTTTTTTCCAATGACTGCGAACATAAAATAGCCCATCGAGTAGTATCGGTAAAGCAGGGAAAGATACTTACAAAGGGTGATAATAATAATAAGGTCGATACGTTATCCGTATCTTCCGAAAAGATAGTCGGGAAGGTCGAATATTTCGAGAGAGGGAAAAAGCGTTTCCGGATATATGGGGGGGCCATTGGGCGGGCATACGCGTTTTTATTTAAAACTAAGCAATCTTCGGGCCGGGCGCTGTCGTATCTATTCGGCAACGCTTATATCAAGCTGGCTAAGACGGGAATAGCGCTGCGCCTCATCCCATGCCGGGAGAAGATACGTACGGTAGTATTTAAACGCCCCCACGGAGAGGACATCCAGGTCTTCATGGGCAATCTGTTGATAGCGCGCCGCCGCCCCTGGCAGGATAAATGGTATGTGCGAAAACCTTTCCGGTTGTTTGTCGAGGATTATATAAAGTGATAAAAGATACCTATAACCTGCGATTCGGGAACGGGCAATGTTTATCTCTGGCGGCTACCGCGGATTCAAGCGGATGGCTGGAGAAATTTGCTTCCATACTGGAACTGGAACGCTCGCTTCCGGACGGCCATTCAAAAGTGGTCTTCAGCCGCAAAAAAATTATAAGTGACAAGGGAACCCCGAACTCAAGAAATGAACTGGCGGATATCCTGGGGAAAGACGTTCCTGCGGATGCGTGGTCGTTATACGATGCCCGGGTATTAAAGATATGGTATAATATTTTTTTAGATGACGTTATCTGCGAGATATCCGCTGTAGCCAATGAGGATATGGATATCATACAGATGTGGCATGCGTTATATTCCATATACATCAAAGCGCAAAGGACAGGAGGCGTTCCTCTCCATGCCGGGTTGATAGAGCGCGACGGCCGCGGCATAGTGATCGCGGCCCCGGGGAATACCGGCAAATCTACCTGCTGCCGCCGGATACCGCCGCCGCGGAAAGCGCTTTGCGATGACGAGGTTCTGATAATATATGATAAGATAAAAGGGTATCTCGCCCATCCTTTTCCGACATGGAGCGATTATTTGTGGAAGCGCGCAAACAACACCTGGAAGGTGGAAAAGAATGTCGCTCTTGATGCGGTATTTTTTCTGGAACAGGCCCCGGTCGATGAGGTTGAGCCTGTCGGCGGCGCCATGGCCGCGGCCCTTATGAATCTCTCGGCCCATCAGGCGTTTTTTAAGGGCCATGCGGGCAGGAATCCCGGCGGGGAAACCGGCCGTAAAAAAGACCTGTTCAATAATGTCTGCCGTTTAGTAAAGGCAGTCCCGTCATTCAAACTGCGCTGCACTCTGGACGGCGAGTTCTGGGTGAAGATAGAAGAGGCGCTTTGCGCAAGGCAGGGTTGCTGATATGGCGAAGATCGGTCGCGCGGGATTTTTCAGTTATCTCATACCTTATTGGAAACTCGTATTGCTGACAATGTCATTGGGCGTCGTCAGCGTACTTCTCGGGATCATAAATCCATACTTTGCCAAGCTTACGATAGATAATGCTTACGGCAACAGGGATATCAAGCTTTTTATATTGCTCGCCTCGGTCGGCGCCGCCTTTTTTTTGATAGGTAACCTGCTCGATTTTGTAAAAAGCGACCGCTCCAGACTCCTGAGCAGAAAAGTGAATTTCGACATCTCCAGGGACCTCTTTAAACGTTTGCAGGACCTGCCGTTCGCTTATCACGCCGACCGTTCAAGCGGCGAGTATGTCTACAGACTGCGCAATGATACCGAATCGGTCAGCGCGTTGCTGAGTGACCAGATACCGCGCTTTCCCGTGCTTCTATTCAGGTTTTTAGCTATTGTCGCGGTTATATTCTATTTAAATTGGAAGCTGGCGTTGTTCGCCTTGATGCTTGTCCCGATATCCCACATACAATCTACGCTGATATTGAGATGGATCGGGAACATAGCCCGCTCAAAGATGGCGAAGATCCAGAAGTTATTTAAAAACCTGCACGAAACATTCAGCCACATGCACCTCATAAAATCGTTCGGAAGGGAAAAAAATGAGATAAAGAAGTTCGAAGCCGGCCTTAAGGATGTCATGGAAGCGGAACTGAAGGATGCCAGAATGACGGGCGTCTTCAATGTCTCCGGGGCGATCCTCAGCAAGGCCCTGTCGGGAGTCGTGGTTTTATTCGGCGGCTTTCAGGTAATAAGAGGCGAGATGACTTTGGGGAGTCTGACAGCCATCGCCATATATGTGGCGCAGATGATGGGGTTATTGAAATCCATATACGATTTTTATCAGAATATAGTCGTAGGGCGCGTGGCCGAGAAACGTATCGGCGAGATCCTGGAAACAGAACCGTCCATATGCGATTCGCCCGGCGCGGCTGATCATATAATCGAGACGGGCAGCGTAGAATTCAGGGATGTATCGTTCGGATACCGGAAAGACGCCTCCGTCATCGACGGCATCAGTTTTCTCGTCGAGCCTTATTCCAAGGCGGCCTTTGTGGGCCTGTCGGGATCCGGGAAGACCACTATGATCTCCCTTATATCGCGTCTCTATGAACCCGGGGAAGGCGGTATATATATTGACGGGGTTGATATAAAAAAGATAAAGCTTGCTTCTCTTAAATCTCAGACAAGCATTGCCCTTCAGCAGTCCTACCTGTGGAACGATACGATAGCGAACAACATCCTGTACGGCGCCGGAGGCTCTACGAGGCAGGATATGATAGAAGCCGCAAAACTTGCCGAGGCGCATGAATTTATAATAAGATCAAGGGACGGGTATGATTCCAATGTAGGGGAAGCGGGCCACAGCCTTTCCGAGGGCCAGAAGCAGCGTATCGCTATCGCCAGGGCGTTCATATCAAAGCCCAGGTTACTCGTCCTGGATGAGGCGATGTCGTCTCTCGATTCGGAGACGGAAGATAAGATCATCGACAATATAAAACGGGAGTTCAAAGACTCTACGGTTATAATAGTCTCGCACCGCCTATCGACGGTAGAGAAGATGGACATGGTATATTTTTTAAAGGATTCCTCAACTATGGAGTCCGGGACTCATGAAGAACTGGTGAGGAAAAACTTAAGGTACGGCGAGTTATTCGCAAGCCAGTTCAAGGATACGCTCTCCGAAGAGCCCGCGGTCTTTCAATAACCGGTAAAGGCGGCTATGCGTTGTATTAGAAAAGATTTTCTGGTTTTCGGCAGCCCGTTGATAGAAGCGGGTGAGGTCGGCGAGGTCGTTGCCTCGATGAAGTCCGGCTGGCTCGGTACGGGGCCCAAGGTCCGGAAATTTGAAGATATGTTCAGGAAGTATAAAGGGACAAGATATGCCGTCGCCGTCAATTCTTGCACGGCAGCCTTGCATCTTTCCATGCTCTCAGCCGGGATCAAACCGGGCGATGAAGTCATCGTCCCGACACTGACATTCGCAGCCACCGCAAATGCGGTCATACACGCCGGGGCAAGGCCGGTATTCGCGGATTGCCGCCGGGATACTATGAACATAGATCCCGGGGACATAGAGAAAAAGATCAATAAGAAGACAAAAGCTATAGTTCCTGTCCATTTTGCCGGGCGGCCATGCGATATGGATAAGATAATGGATATTGCCCGGAGATACCGCCTGAAAGTGATAGAAGACTGTGCCCACGCTATCGAAGCTGAATACCGCGGCAAGAAGACGGGCACGCTCGGCGACCTGGGCTGCTTCAGTTTTTATGTCACAAAGAATATCACTACAGGCGAAGGCGGCATGGTAGTGACCGGTAACCCGAGATACGAAGAGAAGATAAAGATACTGGCCCTCCACGGCATGACGAAAGACGCATGGCGGCGGTTTTCCGATAAAGGGTATAAGCACTACCAGGTCATATATTCCGGCTATAAATATAACATGACTGACCTGCAGGCGGCTATCGGGATGCATCAGCTGCCCAGGATAGATAGGTACTGGCGAAAGCGCCGCAGTATTTGGAGAAAATATAACGAGGCATTCGAAGGCCTGCCTCTGTTCTTGCCGGCGCCGGAAAGCAAGGATATCAAGCATGCTTACCACCTGTATACCTTGTTGCTCGACATAGCTCGCCTCAGGATCACGAGGGACGCTTTTTTGCATGAAATGACCCTGAGGAGGATCGGTGTGGGCGTCCATTATATAGCCCTGCACCTACATCCTTATTACAGGAAGACCTTCGGTTACCGCCGCGGAGATTTTCCAAACGCGGAATGGATCTCGGAAAGGACCGTGTCGCTACCCGTTTCGGCAAAATTGACCGATAAGGACACGGACGATGTAATAAACGCGGTCATCGATATAATAAAGTAGCCCGGTTAAAAGATACTATATGGATATTAACAGGATATGGCTGCCTTTACTGCTTAGCTTTCTAGCGGGTATATTCACGGTAGCCGGCAGCTTCATAACTTTTTTTGTTAAGGATTTTAAGAAGAGCTACCTTCAGTTCTTTTTGGGACTGTCGGGCGGCGTTATGATATATGTTTCGTTCGTCGAACTTCTACCGTCTTCGATCCGCGATATAGGCCCCCTGAACGCCAATGTCGCGTTTTTTGTCGGAATAATCACCGTAATGCTCATCGACTTTTTCATCCCTCATGAATATATAGCCGAACGTATAAAAGTGGGCCACCATGACAAGCGGCTTATGACTGCCGGGATATTCATGGCCTTAGGCATAGGTATCCATAACTTTCCGGAAGGCATGGCGGTTTTCATGAGCGCGCTCGTAAATATCAAGGTAGGCGTTATGCTGGCCATCGCTATAGCTTTGCATAATATTCCGGAAGGGATAGCCGTAGCTATGCCGATCTTCTACGCTACGAAGAGCAAGAGGAAGGCCTTCTGGTATTCATTCCTGGCCGGATTCGCGGAACCGGCCGGCGCGGTCATAACAATATTGGTCCTCATACCTTTTTTAAACCATTCCATCCTCTCTTTCATGCTTGCATTCGTTGCGGGGGTGATGGTCTTTATCAGTTTTGATGAACTTCTTCCTCTTTCCTGCCAGAGCGACGGCTATCATATATCTATTTTCGGCGTTATAACGGGCATGGCGGTGATGGCTTTAAGCCTTATTTTAATATGACGAGAAGAAGAGCCTTTGGCGTTATTATTTCGTTCGGGTTGGTCAGCCTCTTCGGCGATATCGTTTATGAAGGAGCGCGCAGCATTAACGGGCCTTATCTGAAACTTCTTGCCGTTAATGCGACTGCTTTGGGAATAATAGCCGGAGCGGGAGAATTCTTCGGATACGCGCTGCGCCTTGTTTCAGGATATTTTTCGGATAAGACAAGATATTACTGGCTCTTTACGTTTCTGGGGTATGGAATGCTGGTCAGCGTGCCTTTGCTTGCCTTGGCGGGCGTCTGGCAGACAGCGGCCCTCTTCATAATACTGGAACGGATCGGAAAAGCTATCCGCAGTCCGGCGAGAGATACGATACTTTCGCAGGCAAGTTCGCAGGTCGGAACGGGATTCGGGTTCGGCCTGCATGAGGCGATGGATCAGGTCGGGGCGGTCGCGGGGCCTCTCATATTCGCAGTCTTTTTCATGATGGCCGGCAAAGAGGCGGGCGTCTCCGATTACCGGAGAGGATACGCGTTTTTATGGATCCCGTTCCTGCTGGTGATGCTTTGCCTATTTTTTACCTACCGTAAAGTTCCTGATACCGATACCCTGGAGACAACGCGAAAAGATGAGATGCCGGATAAGCTCTCAAGGGTTTTTTGGCTGTATACATTATTTACTTTCATTACGACAGCGGGTTTTTGCAGTTTCATCCTTATCGCCTTTCATTTTAAGTCCACTTCCGCGCTGTCCGACGCGCAGATACCGTTATCTTATACTATCGCAATGGGAATTGACGCGGCCTCCGCCCTCGCGATCGGTAAAGCGTATGATGTATTGAAAAATAAAAGAAATAACCGCAATGCCGGATTGAATCTGCTTGCGATAATACCGTTATTATCGCTTTTAATGCCGCTTTTTATATTTTCAAAGGATCATTCTCTGATAATAATAGGCGTGCTCTGCTGGGGGGTCGTAATGGGCATCCATGAGACGATCATGAGGTCAGCGATAGCCGATATTACCTCTCTGGCAAAGCGCGGCACGGGATATGGCATATTCAATACCGCATACGGCCTGGCGTTCTTCCTGGGAAGCGCGTTGCTGGGCTTCTTATATGACAGGTCGTTATCGTTTGTAATAACCTCTATAATAGTTATCGAGCTTCTTGCATTTGTCCCATTTTTCATGATGAGAAGAGAGATATACGCGTAATGGTAATAAAATGATAGTATCGAAACGCCATAAGAAGACAGGATTAAGGATAAAAGTCACGCGGAAGATATCGGAGATACCCGCGCATGACTGGAAGAAGGTCTATCCGGACGTATTGGAGAACTACGATTTTTTTAGGACGATCGACAGCTCCGGCATAACCCAATTCTCGTTCTATTATATAATAGTCTACGACAAAAACCATCCTGTCGGCGCCACTGCCTGTTTCCTGGTGGACTATTCGCTCGATACAAGCATAAACGGCCCTCTGCGGCGTATCACCAACTCGATAAAGAGATTGAAGCCGAACATCTTCAGCATAAAGACATTAGTCTGTGGTGTGCCTATGGCGCAGGGCAAGATCGGGTTGGCCGGCGATAAAAGCGCGGTGTTCAAAGCAATGCTTCGCAAGATGGACCATATCGCGAAAAAGAGTAAGGCGTCGATCGTCGCGTTCAAGGACTTTGACGGGCCCTATACAGAAATACTCGACCCTCTTCAAAGGGCCGGATTCGCGAAGTTTGACAGCCTGCCGAACACAGAGCTTAATGTATGGCATAAAGATTTCGAAGAGTATCTTAAGACGCTGAGCGGCGCTACGCGTTATGACCTGCGCAGGAAATTCAAGAAAGTCGACGGCCATGTGAAGATCGACCTGAAGATCGTCGATAGCCTTGAAGCGGACGAAATGAAGGCTGTCTACAAGATGTATCTCGAAATAGTATCTCGCCATGACATGAACTTCGAGCTGCTGCCTGAGGCTTTTTTCAGGGACATATCAGTCAACATGCCGGGGCGCGCGAAATTTTTTCTCTGGAAGATCGACGGAAAGATAGTCGCGTTCCTTTTTTCGATGGTGTCGCAGGAGCGGTTCATAGACTATTTCGTCGGGCTGGATTATTCCGTCGCGCATAAATATCACCTCTATTTTCTGAAGTTCAGGGAAGCGTTGATCTGGTGTATCAAGCATAAGATAAAGAAATATGAGATGGGTATAACGGCTTATGAGCCTAAGCTGAGGCTCGGCTTTGATCTGGTGCCGCTTTACATATATGCCAAACTGAGAAACAGGATGCTGAGGCCCGCATTCAATCTCATATGCCAATTCCTGAAGTTCGAGCATTTCGATCCGGTTCTAAGGGCCGCGAAGAAGAAGGCGGGGATATAATGATATGACAATGAAACAATGGTATGAGTCGTTATATGAGAACTACGCGCGGAAATATGATAAGGAGTGTTTTGTTCAGGGCACTGCGGGTGAATGTGATTTTATCGAAGAGGAGATAGCCCGCGATAAGTCCTTAAAGATCATCGACATCGGTTGCGGTACCGGCCGTCATGCGATTGAACTGACAAAGAGGGGATATAATGTGACCGGCGTTGATCTTTCCGGGAATCAGATCAAGGGGGCAAGGGAAAAGGCCGAAGAGGCAAGGGTGACCATCGACTTCCAAATACAAGATGCCCGCAATCTTCCGTTTGACGGTGAATTTGATCTGGCAATTATGCTTTGCGAAGGCGGGTTTTCTCTTATGGAAACAGATGAGATGAACTTTGAGATTCTCAAGAACGCGACAAAAGCGCTGAACGATAAAGGAAAGCTTATTTTCACTACATTAAACGGATTGTTCCCGCTGTTTCATTCGGTCAATGAGTTCTATAAGTCGGCCGAGAAAGAAGGCCAGTCCCGGTGCAAGGAGTGCTCCTTTGATCTGATGACTTTCCGTGATTATAACACCGCTGTTTTTGAAGACGATTCCGGCAATAAAAGGGAGCTTAAGTGTAACGAGCGTTATTACGTGCCCAGCGAGATAACGTGGCTTTTAAAGACGCTCGGGTTCAAAAAGATCGATATTTTTGGCGCGAAGCTGGGAGCGTTTTCAAGGAATGACAAGTTGACCACCAAAGATTTCGAGATGCTCGTCGTCGCGGTGAAATAGATGATAGCGAGCCAGTAGCGGCATGTAATTTATAAGGCTTGATAAAACAGCACTTATATTGTATACTTTAATACATAGAATTGTATAAAACAATACAACTAATTGTATGGAATATAGAATAGATAAAACAGGATTATGGGATCGACTTGGCATATGGAACGGCTTTCTTAAAAGAAAGGTTCACCTCATTGCTTGTGGTGGTACTGCGCTTACACTTTTAGATGTTAAGCCATCGACAAAAGACATCGACCTTCTTGTGCCTGTAACCGAAGAATGCCGCTAACTTATAAAGACATTGAAAGATCTTGGGTATAAGAGCGCAAGCGGCGCAGGATGGGCAAGAGACGATGGTTTTATGTTTGATGCTTATGAGGGCAAAAGTTAAGGAGATAGATATAAAAGAGCTTACTAAGCGTTTCAATGAGACTGCATCATATGATGTTTCTGAAGATAGAGTCCTAAAAAATCTTGAACATTTCAAAAAACTTATAAATAAGGAAAGGCTTGCGCCATGAGAGATAAAGATCTTTTAAAGCGTTTACGAAAATTGGGTTTTCCTCTCTTTGAGACGGAAGAGGCGGAGGACGCTAACCTTACTCTGGCGGATGTCGTACAGTCTAAAGACCTCCGTTTCTGGGAAGGATTTCCTGTTGTGCTTGCTACCAGCGCTGAAAAGGGGCTTTTTAATTATAATACAGTCGCGGCATCTCTTAAGAAACTGTTTGATAAGCCCTTGTTAGCAACTTTAGTGGCCATGTCTCTTGCCCTTTACAAGAATCTCAATATGAAATTTTCATGGACTGGCTCCTTGTATGATTCGCTTAGCTCGGAGAAGAAAAAAGAATATGCGGCATTTCTTGACGCGCTCGAAAAGGATAAAAGTCTGAATGTCGGTGGGCGCACGATGTCGGCCGAAAGGTTAAAGTCTGTTGTAACCACCTATTTCCGGAAACAGGCAGAAGGCCTGCACGATCTTCTATCGGCTAAGGACGAAATGGGTCTTGAATATGCTATGTCGCAGGTTTTTTCACCTAAGCAGAAAGAGTTGTTCTTGAAAAAATTGAAAGGAGAAGTCTTTACTAAAACGGAAAAGGAATATTTTTCCCGCGCCGTAAAGAAAAAGGTACTGGCTCTTGCAAATCCCGACCTCCACCGTTTATCGCGCAAATTGTTGGAATAATAGATGGCCAGGAAAATATTTCCTATCATTCATATCATTGGATTGACCAAAACGGCGGTGTATCAACAGGCGCTCAGGGAAATAGATTTTATGGAAGATATTTATGGAGAAAAGTGATGAAAAAGATAATAATTTTTTTTGTTTGTGCGGCTTTTACAACGCATATATTATATGCCGAGCAATTTAGTGGGGAATCTTCTTTAATTACGTCTTCAGGTTTGATAGATAGGTATGACCCTAAGGATCCGGAGACATATAAAAAAGTTTTTGGGGAGCGCGTAAAGACTATTAAGTATTGGGTAGATTTTTCTAAAGATACCGGAGGTATGGGGAGTATCCAATCTGTTGAGTGGTTTTCTCCGGAGGGGGAATTATGGTTTAAGGAAACTAACGATGTTTTTGATGTGGCCAGCCCATTCAGGCCAAAAGTCCTGGAGCGTATTTATTCTTTAGATACAAAAGGCATCTCCAGTGGGGTCTGGGCCGTCCGCTTTATATGGAATGATAATGTGATCGAGCAACGTTATTTTTCATATGGAACTAATAAAGAGCCGTCCGAAACCGAGACCGCAAATCTTAACAATCAAATCCAAAAACATGATGAAGTGGCCAGATTAACAGATAAATCGTATGATTTTAAACTTACCTCATATTTACTGCATAATTTTGATCATTATTTCGGTCAGCAAAGAATTTATCAACCTACCTTTTGCATCAGTCCTGTAGAAAAAATAAGTTATTTACTTAACGTTTATGGTGGCGATATGGTACTTAGTCCCGCAGTTTTTCTGTACATATTTTCTCCAGATGGAAAAGTTTATACAAACGACCGTTTATCTATATCGCGCGCGTCGGGTAGTATAAATTATTATGCCAGATTTAAAAAAGATATACGGTTGGAGACAGAAAAAAATGGGATATGGAAATTAATTGTTTATTACGCAGATGACGATAAAGTCATAGACGAAAAATTTTTTTATGTTGGAAATTCAAAAGATATGCTGCTAACGAAAGAAACTATTGATGGGTTAGAAAGCAAGATAGACAAAAACTCTGTATTCGATATGTTGCCAGACTACGTAAAAAATGATGTGACAAAATATCGCAAATCAAGTCAAAAAAGAATAATGCTAAAATTAAAAAATGGTATGACTAAAGAAGACGTTTTGCGGTTATTGGGACAACCTAGTAAGATTGATACCGGCAAATATGATGATGCGGTGGTTTGGATATATGACGATGTGGAAAAAAGTGTAGGAAACGCCATCAGGGATTCCGAGGCAGATTACCAAATATTACATGGCACAGGTAATGTTGGTCGCGATCTCATTGGGGGAGTTGTTTATACTATTATAAGTGCTGGCGTTGGTGCGGCCACGACAAATAAACTTGAGCTTGTTATTAAAGACGGTAAAGTAATAGGTAAAAGAGGCTCAATTTAATAGAGAGATATACGTACGGTCGTGTTAGTAAATATGAAATATGTCAAATAACCATAACTTGTTTATTTATAGGAAATTATGAAAAAAGTATTTATCCGGACTTTTGGATGGCCGGTGGCAGGATTATAGTAATGCGATGAGGAGTTTGGCCGAGGCGGTCGTTGGGGAATAAAAAGGCATGAGCATGAAAAAATTCGCTTTGATCGTTGGATTTTTGCTTATGAGCGCGGTTGCGTTTGCTCAAGAGATCGACAGGTCTCTTTTGCAAGGGTATGACGCGGCTCTGGTGATCTATAATCGCGCAACCGGTGAGATGGTCAATATTAATTCTGCGCGCGCTAACCAGCGCCTTGCGCCCTGTTCGACATTCAAGATTTTCAACACTCTTATCGGGCTGGAGCTCGGGCTTATCAAGGACGCTGATGAGCCGTGGTATAAGTGGGATGAGGTGAAGCGTGATATAGAAGGGTGGAATCAGGACTTAACGCTACGTGAGGCGTTTCGGGTGTCGGCCGTTCCTGCATATCAGATATTGGCGCGGGAAATAGGCGAAGCCCGGATGAAGGAATATATTGAAAAGATCGGCTACGGCTCACAGGATATTTCATCAGGGATCGATATTTTCTGGCTTCCGCGTCCGGATACTACATCCATCAAGATCAGCGCGGATGAGCAGGTTGTTCTTTTGAATAAGCTTTTGGATGGTAAACTTCCGTTCTCTGAAAAGAATATCGCGATACTACGCGATATTATGCAGGCAGAGAAGACCGGTAAAGGAACGCTTTACGGTAAGACCGGATCCGGCACGGGGCCGGATGGTAAATGGAATGTGGGATGGTTTGTAGGTTTTCTTGAACATAACGGTACGACCTACGTTTTCGCGTGTAACATTACCGGAGGCGATAATCCATCGGGCAAGACTGCCCGGACGATCATAGAGAGCATCTTTAAGTCTCAAAACCTGTTGTAATAACAACTCATCCCTATGGTCGTTTTGAAAAGCGAGGTCATAGGGATTTTTTATGCTGGGAGGCGGCCGTGGGTCCTTGGAAATGGGCCTCGGTGAGGGTCGGGCGAGGCGCAAGGAGCCAGTGATAGTGGTCAAAAAAATCGATGTCCATGTCCATCACTTTTGGGGTTTGGGCATAAGTGGTCAACCCGGCCAAAACAAGCGTCCAGCGTCGGAAAACAGGCGATTTAAGGGGTGTCTTGTGGGTGTCCGGGAAGGTCAAAAAGGGCCATTTTGATGGACATGGATGGACACGTAAATGTCCACTAAATCGAAATGTCCGCGGCCAAAAAGGCCGTGGTTTGGCTTCCACTTAGCCAAAGCCACTAAAAAGTGGACATTTTAAGGCAATGGACATTTTAGGGTGTGAAATGGCGCCGGAGCTTAAAAACAGCTTTACTTTGTGTCAGAAGTGCGATATATTATTTCTGACAATGAAAAGCGATTAATATGACAGAATCCATTGAGAGTAAAATCCTTCGTCGAATTATCGGCAAGAAAAAAGGCTGGGTGTTTGCCCCAAGTCATTTTCTTGATCTTGGCAATCGTGCCGCTGTAGATCAAGCGTTGAGCCGGTTAGTTCGATCTGGTGACATTCGCCGATTAGCGCGCGGGCTTTATGATTATCCACGGAAACATCCGGATTTTGGAGAAATGCCGCCAAACGTTAATCGTGTTACTGCCGCGCTTGCCGAGAAAGACAATCTTAAGATTCAGCCTTCAGGAGCATATGCGGCTAACTTGCTGGGGTTGTCCGATCAAGTACCGGCAAAGATTGCTTTATTAACAGACGGCTCTACCCGGGTGGTTCAAGTTGGTAACTGGCACATTATGTTTAGGAAGACATCACCAAAAAATATGGCGACTGCCGGGCGCGTGAGCGGCTTGGTTATTCAGGCTTTACGTTACATGAAACAAAGAAATATTGATGAGCGAGTCATTAATTCG